>CAYGQI010000194.1:0-3497 GCA_964351925.1 uncultured Anaerolineales bacterium
GCGTACCTCCGTCACCGGCTCCGTCAGCTCCACCCGGCCCAAATGGGCCAGCACCCAATGAGTACCGACTACCGGGTGCCCGGCGAATGGGAGCTCCGCAGCAGGAGTAAAGATGCGAACCTTGAAGTCGGCGTTTAGGTGAGAGGACGTCAGCACGAACGTGGTCTCGGACAGATTCATCTCTCGGGCCAGCTTCTGCATTTCCTCAGAGGTCAAGCCCTCCGCATCAGGAAAGACCGCCAGTGGGTTGCCTCCAAAGGCCACGTCAGTGAACACGTCCACCTGTACGAACCGATACTCCTTCATCTCTGATTCCTCCTCGCCCACTCTCCAGAGAGCGTACCTCTGAGGGACAACCTGTGGTCACCGTGTGCTGCGGCCCATCGACCGGGATACGATCCGCCGAGGGGGATCACCGCAGCCCTCCGAAGTCTCGCTGCCCCCGTCCAGCGCATTCCACAACAAAGAGAGCGAGGTGACAACGCCCCGCTCTCATTCGCCAACGCAGGCCCGCTACTGACGGCCACATCTCCCGCAGCTCTCCGGCAGCACCGGCCTCTTCGGGCCTCACAGGAAATCCGCCCCCCTCAGCACTGAAGCTCGCCACGCACAGTCTTGTATAACTCCTCGGCCCCCAGTTCCTCCAGGGTGTAGCACTCCGCCCCCAGGTGGAAGGCCAGTTCCTGGGCCAGCCCACGGTCAAACGACTTGTGTTCCGTGTTAATGACCACGGAGCGAATGTTGCTGCGATGGATCAACTGCGCCATCTTGCACCCCTCCTCGTGAGGTGTCATGCCCGTCGTGGACACGTTTCCTGCACCGTCGGTGAGGAGAATCATAAGTGGCATCACCTGGGGATTGCGACGGATCTCGCGCATGAACACCTGATAGCTCAGTTGCAGACCGCTGGAAAGAGGGGTCTTGCCGCCCACGGCGATGTCCTGCAGCATCTTCCCTGCCAGCTTCACGCTGGAGGTTGGTGGCAGCAGCAACTCGGCGCAGTTCTGACGGAAGACTACCAGTCCCACTCTATCGCGGCGCTGATAGGCATCCTGGAGGAGCGAGAGTATGGCCCCCTTAGTGGCCACCATGCGCTCGGCCGCCGCCATGGACCAACTGGCATCCACCACGAAGAGCACGAGATTCGCAGCCCGAGCCACTCGAACCTTCCGCCGCAGGTCGTCTCTCTCTATGGCCACAGCCACATCGGAGTGCTGTCGGTTGACTTGATGCGGTGCTGCCTCGCGCACCGTGGCATCGAAGGCGATGTCCTCCACCCTTCCATCCATGGGCCGGCTGAACACGTATCGCCCTCGCTTGCGGTTGGTGCGCGTGAGGCTACGGCGGCCTGAGGTACGTCTGGACAGACGGTCGAGGGGTGTGCTGAGGCGCGGCACTCTCAATGGACCACCGATGGGGACCGGCACGCCGCGACCGGTTGAGAAGCCAGTGCTCTCCTCAGCGCCCTGCTGTCTCTGGGGAGCGGACTGCTGCGGGGGGTACTCCTCCGCCCCCTGCTCATCGTTACTCAGGTCTTTTTTTTTACCCGCCGCGGGGACTTCCTGCACCATCGGCGCCATCTGGTCCGATGCGCCGACCTCCAGCCCGCGGAGTTGCTCCCGCAACTGCTCCAGGCGCGCCTCGCTCTGCTGGAGGGGCTGCTTCTTGAGGCGGTGCGGCAGAGCTAACTCAGCTGCCAGCAAGATGTCTCTCTGAGTGATCCTGTCCCTTCCTTCCAAGGCGGCATGGGCCACGCTAGCCTTCAGGATCACGATGTCCCCTCGATGACCGTCCACGCCCAGCTCCGCGCTTAGCTGCGCGATGGCTGAGAGCTCATCGTCCGTGTACGAGACTCTGTTCAGGAGATCCCTGGCGCGGGTGATCTGCTGTGCCAGCCGTTGCTCCTCTTGTTGCCACGCGCGATAGAAGCCAACGGGATCCCTTTCGTACTGGATGCGGCGGATGAGTATCTCCTTGCGTGCCCCCGGCTCGGAGATCCCACTTATCACCACGCAGAGTCCGAAACGATCCAGGAGCTGAGGGCGCAACTCACCTTCTTCGGGGTTCATCGTCCCTACCAGGATGAACTGCGCAGGATGAGAGAAAGAGATACCCTCCCTCTCCACGACATTCACCCCCATGGCTGCCGAGTCCAACAAGACGTCTACCACGTGATCGTCCAGGAGGTTGACCTCGTCCACGTAGAGCATGCCCCGATTGGCTGTGGCCAGGACCCCTGGCTCGAATCTCTTCCGTCCAGTCTTGATGGCGTTCTCAATATCCAGGGTGCCCACGACCCGGTCTTCGGTGGCGCTGACCGGCAGGTCAATGATCCTGATAGGCCGGCTCGCCACAGGCAGCTTCTCCCCGCCACCGTATCGTTCCGCGCACGAATCACACATCGCCTCGGGCCAGTGAGGATCACAACTGAAGGGGCAGTCAGCGACTACCTCAATGTCGGGTAACAGAGAAGCAAGGGCCCGCGCAGCTGTAGACTTGGCGGTACCCCTCTCGCCTCGGATGAGCACACCACCTATCAGCGGGTTGATGGCGTTGAGGATCAGGCCACGCTTCATCGGTTCCTGGCCGACAATTGCTGTGAAAGGAAAGATCGGTATCACCTAGGCATGCCCCCCTGAGTGCTTGCGTTCTGCTCCCATACAGAGATGCGAGGGGATGACCCCACAGACACCTGCGGAAGCGACCCCCTCCACCCTTATTAGTATACCAAGCCGTGCCGTCCCTGTCAAACCTTTCAACCCTTGCGAAGGTTGAGAACCTTGGGGCGGGTGTAGCCCCACGATCACGTCTTGTCGCTGCCTGCACTGTGTGCTATACTGGCGGCCGACCCCCGAGCTCTCTCGAGCCAACGATCAAGGATATGGAGGATATGGCTGTGTCGATCCTGTTCGATCCGGGTACCATCGGCAGGCTGCAACTCAGAAATCGGCTGGTGCGCTCCGCCACGGCGGAGTACATGACCGATGCGGACGGAAGGCCGGAGAAACCTCTCGCCGACCTGTACGGCGAGTTGGCCAGGGGCGGTGTGGGCCTCATCATCACCGGTCACTGCTTCGTTCACGAGGGAGGGCGCTGCCAGGTGCAGATGACCGCAGCCCACAGGGACGAACTCATCCCGGCCCTGGAGATGCTGACTACCGCCGTCCACGACGAGGGTGGGTTGGTGGCCATGCAGATCAACCACGGAGGCCGGGAGTGCCGCGACGATGCCATCCCAGGCAAGGCCGTGGCTCCTTCTCCCGTGCCCACTGCCAAAGGAAAAGAGCGCCCGGAAGAACTGAGCGAGGAGGGGATCAAGGAGATCGTTGCTGCGTTCGGAGACGCCGCGGGGCGAGCTCAGGCCGCAGGCTTCGACGGAGTCCAGATACACGCTGCCCACGGCTACCTGATCAACCAGTTCAATTCGCCCGCCGCCAACTGGCGTACAGACCGCTGGGGAGGCACTCCTGCGCGCAGGATGCGCTTCCTGGAAGAGG
>CAYGQI010000195.1:0-3455 GCA_964351925.1 uncultured Anaerolineales bacterium
ATCTGTCAACGCTCCTCTGCAGCTCCTCCTCGGCCCGCTTGCGGTCTGTGATGTCTCGGGCGATGCCCTGCACCTCCACCGGCTGCCCGTCCCTGGTCACAAGCCGGGTACTCACCTCCACCCATACGGGGTCCCCATCCTTCCTGTGGGTGAGGAGTTCGTAGGGGGCGGTCCTGGGCAGACCACGCACCTTGTCGCTAATGCTCTGGCGGGCGAGGGGCAGGTAGTGAGGATCCACGATTTGGGATATGTTGAGCTGGAGGATCTCCTCTTGGGTGTAGCCGTAGAGCCGTGACGCCGCAGGGTTGGCCGAGGCAAAACTGCCCTCCAGATCGTGGGTGTAGATGAGGTCGTTGGCGTTCTCGACAAGCTCCCTGTACCTCTCTTCCGATTCACGGAAGGCCCTGTCGGCCGCGCGCTTCTCCGCTGCCCTGCGAATGGTCAGCAGGAGTTGCTCCACATCGTACGGCTTGCGTATGTAGCTGTAGGCACCGAGATTGATGGCTTGGATGGCAGACGACTCAGAGGCGTAACCAGTGAGCACTATACACTCCGTACGGGGAGAGCGCGCCTTGATTCCCTGGAGAAGCTCGAGGCCGTCGATGTCTGGCAGTCGGAGGTCCAGCACCGCCACCAGAGGGCGAGCGCTCTCTACGTGCCTGAGGGCCTCCTCGCCCGTGCCGACTGCCAAGGGTGCATAACCCTTGACCTTGAGTATGTCGGCCAAAGTCTTACTGAGTGCCGCGTCGTCGTCAACGATGAGGACGCCAGGCGTGTCGTCCATCGAATCTAATACCTCCTCGCTGGGGATTGAGCTAGTCTGTATCATCATCTGATTCGTTTGTGAAGACCCGCCTGCCTACCACGGCCGCGAGCCTTGATCGCCCAGGCATTGGTATCGCGTGGCAGAGAGGGACATTGTGCAATCAACGATCCGATCAGGATGCCCTGGCCGGCGACAGATCAGCCGTGCCCCTCAGCGATGGGCAGGATCAGGGTGAAGGTAGTGCCCTTTCCTTCTGTGCTCTCTACGTCGATACTTCCTCCATTGGCCTCCACCAGCATCTTGGACAGCGCGAGCCCGAGGCCAATGCCGCGGGGTTTGGTGGTGAAAAGGGGCTCAAACAGCTTGCCCAGGTTCTCCTCCGCGATGCCTTCGCCAGTGTCGGCTATGGAGAGGTACACCTCGTCTTGGCTGGCTCTGGCCTTCACCGTAAGCTTGCCCCCTTGGGGCATGGCCTGATAGGCGTTGGTAACGAGGTTTTCCAACACCTGAGTCATTTGTTGGGGATCGACGAACACGGGGGGCAGATCAGGCGGCAAATGAGTGACGATTTTGACGTTCTTGGGAGGTGCGCACCTCTCCCATATTCGGGCGCCCAATTGGGCAGGCAGTATGCTCTGTCTGTCCGCAGGCGTCTCGCGGGAGAAACTCAGTAGATCCGAGATGATCTTGGCTGCGTCCTGCACTTGCGTGGCTATGATTTGCAGATACTCCCTGGTGGTCTCGTCGGCATCGGCGAGGGTCATCTGGAGGAAATAGACGGCGTTGGTGATGGTGGCCAAGGGGTTGCGGAGTTCGTGGCTGACCCCTCCGGCGAGCCGGCCCAGCATGGCCAGCTTCTCCCTGCTGATCAACTCCTCCTGGGCATCCTGGAGTTCCCTGGTGCGCTCGTCGACCATATCCTCGAGACGCCCTGAGTACTGCTTCAGGGCCTCCTCCGCGCGTTTGCGCTGGGTGATGTCTATATCCGAGATGATCACACGGGATAGGTTGTCCTCGGCACCCCGACACACCGACCACCTGAGCACAAGGTGTTTCTCCCCCCCATCCAGGGTGCGAGCGGTCGCTTCTGCATCGAAGCGGGTCTTGCCGGCGGCTACAGCTACCAGTTCGTCTTTGAACATCCTATAGGAGTCTTCATTGAAGATCACAGGGAGCCCCTCAGCGAAGTCCTCCTTTCCTCGCCCGCCGTACAACTCCAGGACAGCCTGATTGACGTCAATCAACTTCACCAGGCGTGCACATTCCCTGACAGCTTCTGGGTGGGCCTGGAAGTAGGCGTGGAAATCCTTCACGCCTGAGCGCCGCAGATCCTCGATACGTCTCTTGACCTCGCTGAAGTCCTCTTCCCAGAGGGCGATGGGGCACTCCTCGAAGAGCCCACGGTACCGCTCCTCGCTCTGGCGCAGTGCTTCATCCGTGCGTTTCCAATCGGTAACGTCCAGCGTGACTTCAACCACGCCAACCATCTGCCCCCCAGGACCTTTGACAGGGTAGCCTCGAACTTTCCACACTCTGCCATCGGGCGAGACGACCTCGCCCTCTTGAGGGAGTCCGGTCTCCCTGGTCTTCACCACGGGGCATCTCTCACAGGGCTCGGTGCGCTGGTGCCAAACCTCGTAACAGTGGCGGCCTGCGAGGTTGTCGGGGGAAAGGCCGACCGATTCTGCTGCGGCCCGGTTGGCCCAGATGACGGTCATCTCTGAGTCTTGAAAGGCCACGAACTCCGACATGCTGTTCAGGATGGCTGCCTTCTCGTCTTCGGCCGCTCGAAGGGCCTCCTCAGTCAGTTTGAGGGGGGTGATGTCAATGCCCAGGTCAAGCACCAGAGGAGAGCCGTCAGCATCCGTGAACGGGTATTCGCAGACCTGATATACGCGAGTCTCAGTGGGATGGGTCCACTCCCATACCTGGGGTTCACCAGTCTCAAAGACACGAAACGTGGGGCACTCTTCACAGGGTTCTTCGCGCTGATGCAGGACTGTATAGCATGGCCTGCCACCGGGCTCACCGTGTAGCTCTCGGAAGGAACGATTGGCGAAGCGGATGGAGTAGTCAGGAGCCTGGAGATAGACGACGGCCGGCAGAGCCTCGAGGAGGGCGAAGAACCTCTGCCTCTGCTCCTCAAGCGCGGCCTGCGCGCCCTGGCGGTCGTTCTCCGTTGCTTGCAGCTCGGCAACTCGTGCGCGTAGCTTCGCCAACTCCTCGACAAGCTGAGCTTTGGTCTTGGCTTGGTCTCTCATAGCCGGCGCCTCCCACTGATCGACGGCCGCCCTGCGCGCGGCTAGCCACAGACTAGTGGTCCCTGTGCTCCATTGTAGCACGGTCCGGAGAAGTCGGCATGCCTCGAAATAAACCTCCCGGAGGTTCCAAACCTCCGGGAGGGTCAACATGACACCGTTGCGGAGTTGTCAGCGACCTTCACTTGCCGTATGATAAGCATGTGGGAGGGGCACACCTGGACAAGCACTTGGTGCGCGAGTATAGAGAGCGCTGGCGCGCTGTCGAGGCCGTTGACCTAGCAGAGCAGCGGTGTTCCTCTGTCGTCTGGCGTTTGCAGCAGATGGACGTCATCTACAAGTTGGCTGCGGGCCTGCAACTGGCGGAGAAGGACTGGAGCGAGGAAGAGGCCGCAGGCTACGAGCGCTGGGCCCTCGTCAAGAGGCGCATG
>CAYGQI010000196.1:0-3451 GCA_964351925.1 uncultured Anaerolineales bacterium
GTGGAATAGCGCTTCTTAGGCACCTTCAATGCCCCTCGCAAGAGCGTCTGGAACCGCGCCACGACCTCTTCTCGGTTACGCAACTGGCTGCGACTGGACTGGGACACCAGGTGCAAGACGCCCTTCTTGTCCACATAGCCCGCCAGTCTCTGCAAAGCTCGGGCCCGTTGGTCATCCCTCAAGCTCGGGGAGTGTGCCAGGTCGAACACCAATTCCACCCGCGTCTCCGTACGATTGACATGTTGACCACCTGGTCCGCTGCTGCGCGAGAAGCGGAAACTCAACTCGGCCTCCGGGATCCTCGTTGTTCCGGTGATCGATAGCATCCCTTCATGGTCAGCGGCCACGTCCCCTCTCGGCTCTATAAGTAGTCCTGCCGCGGAGGACAGAAAACGTCCACCACGACCGCGTCCTCCGGCGCCACCGCGCTGTGGGGAACATCGCCGGGGATGTAGTAGCTATCTCCTGCCCGATAAGTGCGTGCCTCATCGCCTACGGTCAACTGCATGCTGCCGCTGACCACGTATCCCACCTGGTCGTGCGGATGGTCATGTGTGCCCACCCCCGATCCCTGAGTCAGGGTGAACTCTGCCAGGAGCATGTTTGAGCCGTGCGCTAGAGTCCTCCGCCTGACACCGGGTGCCATCTCCACCTGCTTTACCTGATCACCTTGGACGAACATCCCCTTAGAAGCCATCTTCCCTCCGATCTCAGTAGTCCAATCACGAACAGCGGACATCGGCAGTCGCAGCCTCGAACCCCGTGGCGATCATCCCTGGCCACCCAACGTGCTGGAGTTCACAGGTCCGAGCCCAGTCCTGCGCCGCACCACGGGCACACCCGACCACCTCACCGTCTCTCAACGCTTTCGAGAGAATATACTCCGATAGCAGACCGTGCGGCAAGCGATTCTTGTAGGTGAGCCTTCCCTGAGGCCGTAGAGGCACGGTTTGCCTTGCCCCTGCAGATCGAAGACATCTCTGTGCAGAGCACGCAGGAGATACTGGCGACGCGATGATAGAGATTTGGCAGGAGAGTGAGGCTCAGGCCCATGAGGTGCTGCGCAACGGGCTGACACGTTTCCTGCTCGCCGTGCTGGCGCCCTGCGCCTCACTTCACTTGACGCATCGAAGCCTGCGGGAGCCCGTCTATCCTCGGGACCTGGGTAACGCCCTAGGGCACATTCGTTACGAAGGGTTTGCCATCGCGATGGCAGAGAATCTGGGCCACGTGACGGCCGGAGTATAGGCACCCTGGCACTCCTCCGCCGGGCACTACCCATTGGCCAGCCATGATGAAGTTGTCCAGACCTGGCAGCGTCCTTCTCACCATGGACGTGAGCACGTCGGGGGTGGGCAGCCAACCCATGTAGGCGCCCTCATGATTGAGGGTATAGCGCCACGTCGTGAACGGTGTGGCGACGTCCGTCAGCTCGACCCGGCCTGAGATGCCGGGGTACCGATGCTCCAGCCTGTCCACAACTTCTGCGGCCACCCTCTCCTTCTCGTCATTGTAGGCCTGAGGGTCATTGCGGAGATCCTTCCAGTGTTGCCACTCCGTCTCGAAGATCACCTGTACCACGGTCTTCTCAGGCGGAGCAAAACGGTCGCTGTAGTTGAAGATGCGCAGACTGATGCCGCCTATCTCCTGGCGGCCCACTCTGAAGGGCTTGCCTAACCGGACTGCGCTCAGCCAAGGCTCGCCGGTGAATTCCTGCGCCACCCCGAGGCTGACCATGATCATGGGGCGAATCAGCTTCCAGTCACGGTACATTCTCTCGATCCTCTTGTCCACGTACCGTCCGCCGAGCATCTTGAAGATCGTGCTATACCCGTCTGCCGCGGACACCACGACGTCGGCAAGATGCTCGGTGCCGTCGCCGAGGCGCACACCCACCGCCCTGTCTTCCTCCACAAGTATCTCCTGCACCGTGCTCTTGTAGCTCACCATGCCACCGAGATCGTTGTACCGCTTCTCGATGGGCAAGACGAAGCCCAGCGATCCTCCCTCCGCCAGACCCATTTGCCGATCAGGGAGCATCCCCAGGAGCATGAAGAGGAACCATACCGGCACCTCTGGCATAAACATGTTCTCCAGCACGAAGCGCAGCCAGGGATCGTGCACGCCTTGCATGTACTCCTCGACCGGTTTCTGATACTTCCCGACGAAGTACCTGAGGAACCGGCGCATGCCCCACGCCAACTTCAGCCAGTCCATCGGGCCGGTGAGCTCGGGAGGCTTGCCCATGCCCACCTTCCCCATATCCAGGCCTCGGGTTGCACGTGCCCTGTCCATCAGCTCGTCTATCAGGGCCGCATCGGACGGCGAATGCGTTTTCATTTCATCAGCCAGACGTTCCAAATCGGAGGTGACCGACAGCTTACGGCCACTAGCTTCGTCGATAAAGTGCACGTAGGTGTCCATCTCGACGAACCGATTGGCCTGGGCTGTGCCCAACTCCCGGTACATCTCATAGACCTCGGATCCAGGCCTGCAGTTCATGATGAAGTGAATCCCACCATCGATCAGATAACCTTTGCGCCTCCAGCAGGCTGCCACGCCGCCCGGTGTCGTGTGATGCTCGAGTATGTGAGTGTGGTAACCATTCATCTGAGCATAGCATCCCACTGACAGGCCGGCCAACCCAGCGCCGATGATGATCACTGATTTCTCTCTCATTGATCCTTTTTCCTCCGTACTGCCGTATCTGGTCGAGACCGGACTAAGCTGGCATCAGCCGCCTACAGTTCCCTGGCCCTCAAGGACGGACAGTCACGCCCAGTCTTGAGGACATACCCACCAACGGAAGATCCGCCGGGCCTCCAGTATGCCCCGTGTCCGGCGACGGCAGGCCCGCAAACCAGGGAGATCACCTGGGTTCCGGGTCATGCCTGCTCACCACAGCCCGTTCTCCTGTTCCTCGGTTAGCATGAGCAGAATCGCGTCCTCGTTGCCCGCCACAAGTCTGGTCGCCCTCTCCTCCGGGTAGTGGTGCTCAACCATCAGATATCCCACCAGGAAGTCCCGGAACACGTCTGTCCTGCCCTCCAGGTTCAAGGACAGGACCTTCGTGATATTCCCCCGCATCTTGCGGTAAATGCCCACGGGATCAGTTGTGGATTGCTCGGCACTGTGCTCTTCCATAGACATCGGACCATGCCCCCGGAGCGGTACACTCAGGCACATACTACTACACCCCTACCTGGAGAGCAATGAGCAGTGACCAAGGGAGACTCGTACATGTTGGCCCACAGGGCACGGATTGCAGCGCCTGGGTCTGCTCTGTTCCGGAGACCACCGGTGCGAGAGGTAACACGGGCTGCAAATGGCGCCCCCTGCTGGGGACCGGGCACTTGACAACGCCAGAGAAACAGGGTAAGATAGTGTATAGCTAGATATACACGGAGGCCGTGATGAGAAAAGACAAGAACATCATGATACGGGTTTCCAG
>CAYGQI010000197.1:0-3443 GCA_964351925.1 uncultured Anaerolineales bacterium
CGTTCTGCGGTGCTGGCGTCGTACATGCCCACGATAATGGTGTAGGTGCCGGGTGGGACGTCGGATGATATGGGAATCTCATGAGCGTCCAAGATGACCTCGCCCTCGACCCAACTGGTGGTGGGCAGTGTGCCCTTCCCAGGCACGCTGTCTCGTTGTGTGACTAGGTCACCTTGTTCGTCCAGTAGATGGACAAAGACTGTATAGGAGGTATCCGTCGCCCCCAGGGCTTGCCAATAGAGGGTCAGGAACAGTGCCTGTCCCGGGCTTACCTGCGCTGGCGCCAGATCGTACCCCAGCAGCTTCACCGAGTCCCCGAGGCGTACATCCACCTCATGGTCTAGAGAGGGCACGTCGAAGGACCTCTCGCGTCCCTGGACTTCTATCTCCCCGAGATTGATCACGCTGCCTGTAGGTAGAAGGCAGAGGAGACGGGAGAGGGCTTTCCCATCTGCCCGAACCTGCACCCTGAGGTGGTATCGTCCGTCCTCGGTGTTGCCCGGGATAAGGAAGGACTGCCAGTCTCGCACGACCTCCCCCTGCTGCCACCGGACAGGCGGATAGCGCTCGCTCAGGGGTGACTGTTGTTCCCCTGTCCTGACTCCTGCGTCGTCCTCCAGCCAAAGGAGCAGTGTGTAGTCGTCAGATGGCCATTCCAGGCTTTGCCACAGGAAGGTGAGAGGGATGGCCTCCCCGGGTTTGAACTCCTCTCCGATCACGGAGTATCCCAGAAGCTTGACCCGTCCTCCCAGATTCTGCTCAACCCTCCGCTGTACATCCCACGATCCTGCTTCCTCCAGGCTCAGGGTTGGGCCCAGAGATAGACTCCCCAGAGTGGTGGTGCCCAGGGGCGCCAAGGTATCAGGATCGTACAGAGTAAGCTGGACCGTGTAGTTGTTTGGGGGCAGCCCGGCCAGGACGGGCAGGTCGTGGGTGTCCACGATGACTTCGCCCCCTCTCCAGGCGTTGGTGCGGTAGGCGTCGCGCACGGGGAAGGCGTCGCGGGCTACGCCGAGGTGCCCTTCGTTGTCGAGAAGACGGAGGGAGATCTTGTAGTCCTCCTGGACCTCCTCCTGCGACTCCCAGTAGAGAGTAACCCGGAGTTGTTGTCCATTGTGGGTGTCTCTCAGTTCCGCGTCATAGCCGGTGAGCAGGATGGCCTCACCGAAGGGCGCCGCCAGGGCATGGCTGGGCGCGTTGGACAGGGTTACAGGTTGCTCGCTCACGCGGATTAGGGAACCCACGGAAAAGAGGTGGTACAATTCCTCCACTCCCTTCAACGGACGGGTCAAGTAGACGGGACGCCCGCTTTCCATCTCAGCTCTGACCTTTGTCAGGCGCTCGTGCTCCTCGTCGGCTGAGATGGTGACCAGTTCCGGGCTCAAGCCCTCTGTCTCCTGAAAGTAGTTGAGCAGGGTCTTCTCCCCCAGGAGGCCCACGACCACCGCGTCGTCCTCCAGGGGCTGGCTCAACATGTCCACCCCGTAGTCATACACCTCCCAGCGGCGACTGAGATCGACGTGATCCCGATTGGCCTGCCACAGGCAGAGAGGCAGCAGGGAGCCACAGATCAAGAGGCCAGAGTACAGGCCGTGGCGCAGTGTTGCGGATTCCTGTTTCTTCACGGCCCGCAAAAGAGCCAGGATCAACTCCCACAGCGCGGCGAAGCCCATTCCGATCCAGAGGGCGCACACGAGGAACAGGGGGATGAGGAAAACCTGGATATCGGGCACCAAATAGCCCAGGGCGAAGAGGGCGGTGGTCACGGCGAAGATCAGGAGGAGCAACGCCGCCCTGCGCCTGGTGAAGGAATAGGCCAGGCCAACCGCGGCGAGGATGATGCCTACCAGAGCGAACTGATCGCGCAGCAAGAGGGCGTAGAAGGCCAGGTCCCTGCTTTGTGCCAGGGGGTTCTCCCTAAGAAAGATGCCATACGACCCTGCGGCGATGTAGGAAAGGAACCCTGTGAACGTGTTCTCATAGACCCCATCCAGGGAGGACATGGTCATGCCTCTCAGCGGCAGGTAAAGGTACAGGGCCAGAGGCGCCATCATGAGCAGTGCCAGTCTGCCCAGGAGCCCCCGGTTGGTGAACACGTGGCGATCCACCAGGGCGATGTAGAGAACGGCAGCGGGGGCCAGGAGCAGCATGGTACGGTGGTGGGTCAGGCTCAGTCCGTAGACGAGGGCCAGGAGGGACAGCAAGGTAGTCGGGTTCTGCAGAGGCCCACCTCGCTCTGCGGGGTCCATTTGACTGCTACGAGACCAAGCCAGCAGCAGACACAGCACGGCCGCCACGAAAGCGGCATGGAGGGTGTACACCTCAGCGATAACCGCCTGAGACCAGAAGACCGGGGACACGGCGAGGGTGGCTGCTCCGAGCAGGGCGGGGACCCGGTGACTAATCAGTAGTCTCAACGTGGCGTACAGGATGGACGCCGTGAGAGAGGCGAAGAAGGCCGACATCAGGTTCACGCGGTAGGCAACGTCGCCCAGGGGCAGGTAGGTGAACAGCTTGCCGAGGAGGGTGTAGAGGGGATAGCCGGTGGGGTGGGCGATGCCCGGCAGGTAGCAGACCAGCTGAAACTCCAGGCTGTCGTCGAAGATAGTGGCCACCGACGGGGCCAGGGTGTGCAGGTAAACCAGGAATGATCCGGCGAAGAGGCCGGCGGCGAAGAGCCAGTCCAGCCAGTTGTGCCGGAGAACAGGGTTGCCCACGTTTCTCACTGGGATCGCTCCGACTCGGCCGATTATAGAGGCGCGAGGGACAGAAGTCAATATCTCTTCCCTTCGGCAACGTCCAAAGAGGTCGGCCTGGCGCCCGTGCTGCCGGTCAGCAGAGCGCTCCACCGCCAGCGAGTCCGCTCAGTTTGGCCGCGGTTGTTTTTGTTGGGCCGCACTCGCTCATGTATAATGGGTCGTGGTTTCGAGAATGGGGACAGGCGAGTCTGCGGGTCAGCCAAGCAGGTACAGAATCAAGCGCGTCGGACTGGGTTCGCTGAGCAAGTTTGGCTGCCTTCTGGGGGCCCTGGTCAGCTTCGTGCCCAGCCTCATCCTCGGCTATGGGGGCGTGCTGATGGCGAGCGGGTTGCGGAGCCTGCTGGAGGGCTGGGAACGCGCGCAGATACATGTCCTCGGCCAGGCCATTCCCATAGACGTGATCGCCCTCCTGAACCTGGAGTCGCTCCTGCGAGCCGCTCGAGCGGTGGACAGCCTCTCCTGGGCTCTGTTCATCCTCTTTGTGGCGCTGGGCTCTGTCCTGGGAGGGTTGCTCTTCCTGGTGGTGGGCGATCTCGCGGGGTGGATCTACAACCTGGTGGCCCGTCTGAGCGGGGGCCTGGAAGTTGAGCTCACAGAAGCGCGCCAGTCTCGCGGCAGACGTGAAGGCGGCGGGAACCGGTAGGCGCTCGGCGCCTAGACCAGGACCTCGCCGTCCACGTCCTG
>CAYGQI010000198.1:0-3382 GCA_964351925.1 uncultured Anaerolineales bacterium
AGAGAGATCGAGGGTCTTGATCCCGACCTGCCAACCGTCCTGGCCGCTCATGTCACCGTCTTCGGAGCCGAGACGAGCTACGGCGGACAGGCCAGCGTGTTTCTCGGGCGCGACGTGATTTTCCCCAACAGCCTGCTGGCCGACCGGGCCTTCGACTACGTCGCCCTTGGCCACATCCACAAACATCAGGCGGTGAGGCAAGCAGATCCCCCGGTCGTGTACTCCGGGAGCATCGAACGCATCGACTTCGGGGAAGAGAAGGAAGAAAAGGGCTTCGTCCTGCTGGAACTGGAGAAAGGGCGCAGCCGATTTCGGTTCGTGCCCCTCCCCGTGCGCGACTTCCTCACCATAGACGTGAAGGCAGACGGACCGGACCCTACAGCCCAGGTTCTGGAAGCGATAGCCAACCACGACCTGGATGAGAAAGTAGTGCGCCTCATCGTGCGCACCTCAGCCGAGAAGGAGCCTTTGCTGAACGAGGCCGAGGTATTCGGCGCCCTTTCCAGCGCCTTCCACGTGGCCGCCCTGATCAAGGACGTGGAGCGACCTGTGCGGTTGCGGATAGGTGAGCGCAACTACGAGGAGATGACTACTCGCGAGATCCTGGAGACCTATCTCAAGGTCAAGCAGGTGCCCCGCCAGCGGGCTCAGGTCCTGCTGCGATACGCTGAACAGCTCTCACAGGACCTGGACTGAGGGGACGTCGTGATGCCCGCGGAGGCCTGCCCACTCCATCGAGGGCGTCAGCCAGCAGCTCGCTGGCCCTTGAGCTTCCTTACGAACACGTGGTACTCCCCATCCTCCTCCTCCAACCCAAGGAACTCGTTGCCCGTCCTCTTGCACCAGGCGGGCATGTCGGCCTTGATGCCCTCGTCGTCGGCGATCACCTCCAGCACCTGGCCGACCTCCAGTTCATCCACCCGTGCCTTGGTCTGGATGATGGGCATGGGACAGTACAGACCCACGCAGTCCAGAGTTGCGTCAGCTTCCATCCTCGAGCGTCCCTCAATCAGACCAGACGACGTGATTTCCGTGCGTCACGCTGGCGACGCCAGGCCTCCAGCGTCCTCGGTCCACTGACGGCCCCATGTGACGCACGGCGGGATCCGCTACTCCTCCTCGCACTCCGCCCCGCAGCCAGGGCACACCGTGGCAGCCAATGGCAAGGGCTCCTCACATTCTTCGCAGAAGCGCAACTCAACACCACACGTCGCGCACCAGGGAGCCCACGCCTCCACCACTCCATCACAGAAGGGACAGACGCACGTAGCCCCGTCCCCACTCTCCCTGCTCATATCCTCCGCCATCTATCCCTCCTTAGCCTTCGCTTCGTAGTCCTCGATCGCCTTGTGCAGGGCATCGGCCCCGAGGTTCGAGCAGTGCATCTTGTTCTTGGGGAGACCCTCCAGTTCCGCGGCAACGTCCGCGTTGGTGATCCTCTTGGCCTCCTCCAGGGTCTTGCCCTTGGCCATCTCGCTGACCATGCTGGAACAGGCGATGGCTGCGCCGCAGCCAAAGGTTTTGAACTTGACATCAGTCAACCGGTCACCGTCTACCTTGATGTTGAACGTCATCATGTCTCCGCAGACCGGGTTCCCCACGCTGCCCACGCCGTCAGCATTTTCTATCTCGCCCACGTTGCGCGGATTGGCGAAATGATCCATCACTTTCTCACTGTAACCAGGCATCCGAACCTCCTTCCCCACAACCCCAGGGGCACACCTGCACCGCGGCCTAGTCCCCCTTGTACAGAGGTGACATCTGGCGCAGGCGGTCAACGATGGGTGGAAAAACCTCCATAAGATAGTCCACGTCTTCGGCGGAGTTGCCACTGCCCAGCGTCAAGAGCAGCGACCCATTGGCCAGTGCAGGATCGAACCCCATAGCCGTCAGCACGTGCGAGGCCTTCAAGGCCCGAGAGGTGCAAGTAGAACCACTCGAAGCCGCAATGCCCTGCATGTTCAGCAGGAGCAGCATCGCCTCGCCTTCTATGTACTCCACCACCACGCTCACATGGCCCGGCAGCCGCTTCGTGGCGTGGCCGGTCAGATAGAGGTGATCTATCTCGCCCGTCAGTCTTTCTATTAGTCGGTCTCTCAGCGGGAGGACGTGAGCTCTCCGCTGCTCCATCTCGGACGCGGCCAACTCGGCAGCCACACCTAGACCGACGATGGCTGGCACATTCTCGGTACCCGCCCGCCGGCCGCCCTCCTGAACGCCCCCGTCGATGAGGGGCATGATCCGCGTCGCTCTCTTCACGTATAGGGCTCCCGCTCCCTTCGGGCCATAGAACTGGTTGCCCGCCAGGCTCAGCAGATCGACCCCCAACTCCTTGACGTCCACAGGCAAGTTCCCTGCGGTGGCCACAGCGTCGGTGTGGAAGTACGCCTTGCTCTTGGCCTTCACCACCCGACCGATCTCGGCGATGGGCTGGATTGTGCCCACCTCGCTGTTGGCGTGCATGATGGACACCAGAGTAGTGTCGTCGCGCAGGGCCTTCTCGACGTCCCCCGGGTCCACCAATCCATACTTGTCCACTGGGACCCGAGTGACCTCGAAGCCCATCTTCTCCATGGTCTGCGCCGCATTGATCACCGACAAGTGTTCCACTGCCGATACCACGAGGTGCTTGCCCTTCTTCTCATTCATCAGGGCCACTCCCTTCACCGCCATGTTGTTGGCCTCGCTGCCACTGGCCGTGAAGTAGATCTCGTTGCCCCGGGCCCGAATGAGCTCTGCAACCTTCTCTCGAGCGTCTTCCACAGCCTGCCGAGGTCCGTCACCATAGCGGTGCAGGCTCAACGGGTTGCCAAACTGCTCCTTGAGATAGGGGAGCATCGCTTCCACCACCTCAGGTCTGACTGGTGTAGTGGCACCATAGTCGAAGTAGACGTCTCTCATAGCCCCTCCTCCCCGGTTGCACCCCCTTCCAACTTCACAGCGGGGGGACAACCGTATCTCGGCAGGATTTCCGGACTTAATAGGTCCTTATTATCATTATACGCCACGGTGCGTTGAAAGTCAAGACTAAGCAAACTTGACAGGCGCGCCTCAATGTCTCTCACCCATGCGCGAGTCAGATGTCAGAACGGGCAGGGGACGTCCAGCTCCACTCCCAAAGCCCGCAGATCGGCGAGCACCTTCGGATGCAGGGGGATCCCAAGGCGCAGCCTCTCGTCGGTCGTCTCCCATTCCTTCTCACCATGGATGAAGATCCGTTCCTGGCCCTCGGCCTTGGCCGAACCCCGCAACACGCGAACGATATCATCCACTGAGTCCTTGAACTCCGACAGAGGACGGAAGCCATCGACCTTCAACGCGCCGAAAAAGTGACCTATGTTGGCAGGGAGCGGATGGCCCGCTTCGTCCTTGGAGTACAGGC
>CAYGQI010000199.1:0-3356 GCA_964351925.1 uncultured Anaerolineales bacterium
TGAGGCGTCCACCGCTGCCGTGGGCTAGGAGTATTCTGTCCATCGCTGGGGTCCTCTGATGGTGTAGCTAGCGTGCCTCTCCGGAGTAGAGGTAGTATGCAGCACAGGTGCCTTCGCTGGAGACCATGCATGGCCCCACCGGGTGATGCGGAGTGCAAGCCCTGCCGTACAACGTGCAGTCCGGCGGCGTGGTCACACCTCGGATGACCTCGCCACAGCGACATCCCGCCGGTTCCTCGGGCGGGCCAGGGTGGACCTCGAAGCGCTCGCGAGCGTCAAAGCGGCGGAAACGGGACTTCAGCCTGAGACCGCTGGCCGGGATCTCTCCGATGCCGCGCCAGTCAGCGGGGCACACCTCGAACACGGTGCTCATGTAGCCCAGAGCCACCTGATTACCTTCCGCTCTTACGCTTCGCCCGTAGACGTTGTCCACTCGAGGCTCGCTGGATTCGAAAGACTCTACGAGGGTGTAGATGCCCTGGAGGATATCCAGCGGCTCGAAACCGGCGATGACGCAGGAGATGCCGTACTCTCGTGGTAGGAAATCCCAGGCGCGCGAGCCGATGACGGTGGTTACGTGGCCAGGGCCAATGATGCCGTCGAGTTGAGACTCCCCTGAGTCGAGAATGGCCCTGGTGGCGGGCGGGGTCAACTTGTGCAGGGAGAGGACGTAGTAGTTGGGGATGCCTTCGTCCTGGGCCTGGAGAACGGACGCGGCGACGGTGGGAGCGGTGGTCTCAAAACCGATGCCCAGGAAGACCACGGGATGGCCAGGGTTGTCCCTGGCGATCTGCAACGCATCCAGCGTGGAGTAGACGATGCGGATGTCGGCGCCTTCGGCCTTTGCCCTTTCCAGGCTGCTGCGACTGCCCGGGACGCGGAGCATGTCGCCAAAGGTGGTGACGATGACGTCAGTATCGCCAGCCAAAGCTATGGCCCAGTCGAGGTCCGCGTTGGCAGTCACACAGACGGGGCAGCCGGGGCCAGAGAGCATCTCTATGGTGGGGGGCAGGAGCTGACGGATACCGTGCTTGAAGATGGAGACGGTGTGCGTGCCGCAGAACTCCATGATGCGGATCCGGCGGCTGGAGCGGTGGCGGATCTTCTCCACCAGGGTTGCCGCCAGGTCGGGATCTCTGAACTCGTCCAGGTACTTCATTCCCTATTCCTGAGGTAGTGCCGGTCTTCCGCTGCCACTCGGCGCGGGCGCGCCTCCTGCTGGGTCTCCTGACGTGACTTTGGACTGGGCGATCACCGCCTGGCCCAGGGAGACACCTCCGTCGTTGCACGGTACCTGGTGGTGGGTCAACACATCGAAGCCAGCTTCTCTTAGCACACTGGTTGCCTTGGTGAGGAGCAGCCGGTTCTGGAAGCAGCCGCCACTCAGGGCCACCTGCCCAAGGGCCGTCTCTTCCGATATTCTACCACATGTCCGCTGGATGATCTTGGCCATGGTATTATGGAACCTCACCGCAATGATACCGCTTGGGACCTTGGCCCGAAGGTCGTCAATGATACCACCCCACATCTCTGACAGGTGGACAACCTTGGCGCCGTCTCGCTCGACGATGGTGAAGGGGTAGTCTGCGCCGTCGTCCACGCCGTAGGCCATCATCTCTAATTGGACGGCTGCCTGTCCTTCATAGCTGGCCTCTCCTCGAAAGCCGAGCAGTGCCGACACCGCGTCGAACAGCCGCCCACAGCTGGAGGTCAGTGGCGAATTGATCCTCTTGTCGATCTGCTGCCTGATGATCTCCAGTTCGTGGGCGTCGATGTCTCCCAGATAGGGTAGCGCCGATCGCAGACCGTCTTCACCCAACAGCGAGTAGAGGTGGCTGATGGCCGTGCGATAGGGACGGCGAATGGCAGCATCCCCTCCCGGCAAGGCCACATACTGGAGATGCCCCGCCCTACGGAAGGTGTGATAGTCGGCCACGAGGAACTCTCCACCCCAGATCTGCCCGTCGGTACCGTAGCCTGTGCCGTCCAGAGCGACACCGATCACCGGTTCCTGAACCCCGTTGTCCACCATACAGCTCACGATGTGGGCGTGATGGTGCTGCACGGGGACCAACTGCTCGGGCGATGTCAGGCTGAGGGCATACTTTGTGGCCAGATACTCGGGATGCATATCGTAGGCCACAATCTCCGGGTCCAGGCGGAAGAGGCGTTTGTAGAGCTCGATGGAGGCCTCGAAATGCTCGAGGGTTTCGAGGTTCTCCATATCACCTATGTGCTGGCTGACGAAAGCGTACTCGTCCTTGGTGGCACAGAAGGTGTTCTTCAGCTCCGTGCCACAGGCCAGGACCTGCCTGGACTTGAAAGGCAGATGAATGGGAAACGGAGCATAGCCCCGAGAGCGGCGCAGCGGCTGAGGAGTGCCCTCCACGACCATCCACACGCTGTCGTCGTATCGGGCGTAGATGTCCCGGTTATGAACCAGGAAGTGATCGGCGATGCCTGCCAGCCGGGCGAGAGCCTCCTCGTTGTCGATGGCGATAGGCTCTTCGCTGAGGTTGCCGCTGGTCATTACCAGAGGCCTGCCCATCTCTCTCAAGAGCACGTGGTGGAGAGGCGTGTAGGGCAACATCACTCCCAGGTATCGGTTGCCAGGAGCCACCAGTGGAGAGATGGCGGAAGTCTCTCTCCAACGGAGCAACACGATGGGACATTGAGGTGAGGTTAGCAGTTGCTCTTCCTCCTGCGACACTACACAATGGGCAGCAATCTGGTCCAAGCTAGCCATCATCACAGCCATGGGCTTGGCAGGTCTGCCCTTTCGCTCACGAAGCCGGCTCACCGCGGCCTCGTTGGTGGCATCGCAGGCCAGGTGAAAGCCTCCTAGACCTTTCAGGGCCAGGATCTTGCCCTGCTGAAGCAGTTGGACGGCGGCCGAGATCTTCTCGGTGATGGCGATCTGCGAGCCGTCGGCAGCAACAAGGCTGAGATGTGGTCCACAGACGGGGCAGGCGTTGGGTTGAGCGTGGAAGCGGCGGTCCAGTGGGTTCTCGTACTCCGCCTGGCACTGTGGGCACATCACAAAGTCCCGCATGGTGGTCAGGGGGCGGTCGTAGGGGATGTCCTCGATGATGGTGAAGCGGGGGCCACAGTTGGTGCAGTTGGTGAAGGGGTATCGGTACCGTCTGTCTTGCGGATCGAGGAGTTCCGCCACGCAGTCTTGACAGGTGGCGATGTCGGGCGAGATCAGCTGGTATTCTCCCTCTCGGGCAACGCTGCGGCGAATCTCGAATTGCTGGTAGCCATTCGGTGGATGATCCGTGGCCGTAACGCTCTCTATGTGGGCCAGGGGTGGTGCCTGCGCTTCGAGATCTCCCAGGAAGCGCAGAAGGGCTTCT
>CAYGQI010000200.1:0-3349 GCA_964351925.1 uncultured Anaerolineales bacterium
AGGCTGATGATCACGGGCACCCCACCCTCCTGGGCGAAGGGTATCTCATGCTCCACCCACTGCTCGAAGGACTTGAACGACCAGGGGTCGGTGAGCACCAGGCTATCCTCGCTCAGGGCACTCCTGGACAGGCTGAGCTTCTGCCCGGGTGAGGGCTTGACTCCGATGGACTTGGTGACCACGGCTCCAGGCTTCGTTGTGGCGAAGCGCTTGAGGGAGGCCCCGGTGATGCCAGGGGGGCCGGCACCCAGAATGAAGGGGTTCTCCAGTTCCAAGGTACCGATGCGGATCTTCATGTCAACATCTGTCATGGTGTGCTCTCCTTCGTCATTGTGTGAGCGCAGACTCATGTGCATACGAAAGGCTGGTGCCCTATTTGTGCTGACGGGCCTCCGCCTCTTTCAGAGCCTCGAGGACCCGCGAATTCCTTGCCGGTAGATCCCTGATGCGCACTCCCGTCGCATCATAGATGGCGTTGATGATAGCAGGAGCAGTGGGCAGCGAGGCGATCTCACCCAGGCCCTTGGCCCCAAAAGGCCCGTTAGGGTCGGCTACCTCGACCACGGAGGAGACGACGTTGGGCGCCTGGCGAGCCCTGGGGACTCCGCATTTGCCCAGAGTGTCAGTGACATTCCAGCCCTCCTCCATTTTGAACTCCTCCGAGAGGGCGTAGCCCAAACCCATGATCACACTGCCCTCGATCTGGAGACGAACGTTTTGAGGGTTAATGGCCTTGCCGACATCGTGGCATGCTACCACGTCCAAGACCTCCACGGCACCCGTCTTCTCGTCCACTGCGACCCTGGCCGCCTGGGTGCCGAAGCCCAGGGAGATGTAGTTGATGTAGTTGTCCGGCTTCTTGTCCTTCAGGGCATGGCCTGTGGTGTAGGTCTTGGGCACCACGTATTCCCCTGCGCCGCTGAAGGTCTGTCCTGCTTGCTTTGCCTTCAGGGCCAGTTCGGATAAGGTGATCAGCTGATGGCCTGTCCTCCGGTCCACGAATACTCCATCGGCGAACTGGAGCTTGTCGTACGGTATTTCGTACTCCTCAGCCACGTAGTCGGCCAGAAGATCCCTGAGCCTCTGGCTGGCCTGGACCACGGCGTTGCCGGAGACCAAGGTGCTGCGAGACGCACAGGTAGGACCCGTATCCAGAGGCCCCACAGTGTCGCCGTGGTGGACTTCGACCAGGTCGTAGGGAAGGTTCAAGGTCTGAGCGGCCATCTGCGCGGCAACGGTCATGGCGCCTTGGCCTATCTCACAGGCGGCGACCTTGATCAGCACTTTTCCATCAGGCAACAGATCCGCGATCGCCCGGCCCACGTCTTCAGCCCCGAGGCCGAGGCCCACGTTCTTGAAGCAGGAAGCCACTCCTATCCCAATGCTGCGACCGTCTGCCTCAACAGGAGGCAGGGCCGCCAGGCCCTTTTCCACTTCGTCCAAGGTTTCAAGCAGGCCCACGCTGGGCCCGAGCACCTGTCCGGTGCTGGTGGTGGAACCTGGCCTCATGGCGTTGATGCGCCTGATGGTAAAGGGATCCAGGCCCAGCTTCTGGGCCAATTGGTCCAGTTGAGACTCCACGGCGAAGGTCACCTGGTTGATCCCGAAACCGCGCATGGCGCCGCAGGGGATGTTGTTGGTGTATGCGGCGGTGGAATCGACGCGCACGTTGGGGATCTCATAGGCTCCTGTGGAGAAGACAGTCGCCTGTTCCGTCACCTCGATCCCCCAGGAGCCGTAGGCTCCCGTGTCTAGGATCAGTTGCGCCTGGAGAGCCACGAGCTTGCCATCCCTGGTGGCACCGGTCCGGTAGTGCATGGTGTAAGCATGCCTCTTGACGTGCATGCGCAGAGACTCGCCCCGGGTGAGGACCATCTTTACGGGCCGCCCGGTGGCCAGGGCCCCCATGGCCAGCAGAATTTGCAGGGTGATGTCGTTCTTGGCTCCGAAGGCGCCGCCTCCAGGAATCTGCACGACCTGCACCTTCTCCGTGGTTATGCCCAGCGCGTCCGCGATCTGTCTCTGGTCGCCGAAGGGATATTGGGTGTTCATCATCACCTTCACGCCACCGTCCGGGGTCGGCTCCGCCAGACCTGCCTCCGGCTCCAGGTAGGCGTGCTCGATGAACGGGGTCGTGTAGGTCCCCTCAACAACTACGTCTGCGGCCGCGAAGCCCTGGTCTATGTCGCCCTTGCGAATCTGGGCGTGGTGATGGATGTTTCCTTCGGGGTGGATCTGGGGCGCGTCCGGCGCCAGGGCTTGCTCGGGCGTGAATACGCCCGGAAGGGGACGGTACTCGACCCGGCAGGCCTGTCTAGCCGCTTCTGCCTGTTCCTCCGTCTCCGCGAAGACGACTACCACAGGCTCGCCGATGAAGCGAACCTTGTCCAGGGCCAGGACCTGGGCGTCCCGCACCATGGGTCCGTAGACGTTGTCGCCGGGGACATCCTTGGCGGTAAGAACGGCTTTCACGCCTGGCATCTCCTGTGCCGCGCTGGTGTCAATGCTGATGATCTCCGCATGGGGATGGGCACTCCACAACACCTTGCCTCGCAGCGCACCCTCAAGCTCCATGTCGTCCCCATACTCGACGGCGCCCAGGGCCTTCTCCAAAGCGTCCTTTTTCTCCACGGAGGCGCCTACGACGTCGGGCCCCAAGACGGCTGACGGCCTGGTTTGGCCGGCCATTTCCTGGGCGACATCCTCAATGGCCCGGAAGATGGCCTGATAAGAGCCACATCGACACAACACCGGGTTGAGGGCCCTCTTCATCTCCTCCAGGGTCGGCCGTGGGTGCTCATCCAGCAGGGCTTTCGCTGTCAGGATCATGGCCGGTGTGCAGAACCCGCACTGCGGTGCGCCGTGACGCGCGAAGGCCAGTTGTAGAGCATGGGGGTTCCCGTCCTTAGAAAGGCCTTCAATGGTGGTGATCGCTGCGCCATCCAGACCCTGCACCTTCGTGCGGCATGAGCGCACTGGATGGCCATCCAACAGCACCGTGCAGGCTCCGCAGGTTCCCTCCGAACACCCGTTCTTGGCGCCCATCAACTTCAGTCTCTCGCGCAGGAGGTCCAGCAGGGACATGTCGGCCGCCGCTCGCACGGCCGTGGGCTCCCCATTCACGGTGAGATGCAGCTCGATCTCTCTCACGGCTTTCCTCCAGAGCTCACGGAGTCAACGGTCCTCAGCTAGGTCTGGGCACCAGGGAGATACACTCCACAGGGCAGACCTCCACACAGAGACCACACCCGTAGCACTTCTCGGGGTCTGGCTTGGGCAGGCCGTCCTCGCGCAGCTCGTAGGTTTGATGTCCACCGTCACGGCAGGCATAGTAGCACATCCCGCACTT
>CAYGQI010000201.1:0-1215 GCA_964351925.1 uncultured Anaerolineales bacterium
AGACTGAACATGCATAGTGCCTACGGTCCATCGTGGGGCAGCACCTACGGCGTGGCGGTTCTGAGCAAGTATCCCATCGTCCAGCAGAAGCGCTACCTCCTCCCCAGCGCCGAGCAGCAGCGATCTTGCCTGGAGACGACGATTGATCTGGGCGAGCAGACGCTCACGTTCTTCTCCGTACACCTGGGGCTCAACACTCAAGAGCGGGAACGCCAGTTGGATGAACTACTCGCCTACACCGCTAAAGCGCCGGCGCCCAAGGTGCTCGTGGGCGACTTCAACGCCCATCCGGACTCGCACGAAATAGCACGAGTTCTGGAGCAATTCGAGGATTCCTTCGCCTTGGCGGGGACCGGAACAGGGTATACGTCGCCAGCCGATGCTCCCCAGGAGACCATAGACTACATCTTCGTGTCGACTGATATCACCGTGCTCTCCACAGAGGTCATCCCGTCTCTGGCCTCGGACCACCTGCCTCTGGCGGCGCGAGTCCAACTGTCGACTCCATAGACGAGGAACCTCGCGTGAGGAGCGCGTCGGAGCTCCGGCGTGGCCGTGCCCGTCTTGGCTGTGACACGGTGAGTCACGTGTGCCGAACACCGGGGATTCCGCGCCAGCAGAGACCGCACGCCACGGGGGTGTTGCCTGATGACGAATCGCACGAGCAGAAAGGAGGCTTCGCTGTGAGCCAATTGCGCACAGTTGCGGAGTTGATGGCCCTCTCCGCACGGACTGCCCCCAAGGGAAGGGGAGACGATTTCATAGCCACCGAGATCCTTGAAGGTGACATGCTGAAGACTCTTGGGCAGAAGATGATCGAGTTTGGCGTGAGGACCGGTAAGGATCTCTTCGACCGGGATGGGAACAACGTCATCCGTTCGGAGGCCGTGCTGCTCATCGGCATCAAAGACGGCAAGCCTTTGGCGCTCAATTGCGGCGCCTGCGGGGCCGAGAAATGCATCACACCCAACACCTACGACGGAGAGTTCTCGGGCCCACAATGCTGTCTGCGCCTGCTCGACCTGGGCATCGCTATCGG
This sequence comes from uncultured Anaerolineales bacterium, assembly GCA_964351925.1. Classification (GTDB taxonomy): domain Bacteria; phylum Chloroflexota; class Anaerolineae; order UBA7937; family B3-Chlor; genus JAUVXJ01. The sequence continues at coordinate 1,040 of CAYGQI010000201.1, forward strand.
CTCCGCCGTTAAGACGGCCAGCCTGCTCAACGCCGACAATCGTATCATGTACCGTATTGGGCCTGTCGCCAGGGAAATGGGCCTCATTGATGCGGACGTGGTCATCGGTATCCCTCTGTCGGCGACGGGCAAGAGCATCTACTTCGACCGATAGCGCATCTCCGAGCCACCACAAC
>CAYGQI010000201.1:1315-3342 GCA_964351925.1 uncultured Anaerolineales bacterium
TCGAGCGCGGCGTCGGCGGCTCTTGCCAGACTTGCGGCCTCACGCCGTAGAGGACGATTGGAACCTGCGGAACAATCGTGCGTTGTCTATCGCCACGGCTGCGTAGTTTGCGATGGAGATGAGCAGGTTACGATCATCGTCGGTGAATGTGCCATCCACCTTGTTGATGACCTCAATCACTCCTATCGTCTCTCCCCTGGCGACCATAGGAACGCAGAGGACCGACCTGGCGAGGAAGTCAGTGGAGATATCGATCGCGGTGGCTTCGCCAGGACCCCGACCCACGCTGGCGATCAGAAGCGACTGCCCGGTCTCAGCTACGCGTCCGGCAATCCCCTGCCCGATTCGCAGACGCAGCGGTTTGACCTGTTCACTCTTCTGTCCCAGCGCAATCTGAAACACCAGCTCGCCGGCCTGCTCGTCAACGAGCATCAAGGAGCCTGCCTCCACCTTGAGTATGGAGTTGATGCGCTCCATGACCAGGGTCAGGGCCTGCTCCAGGTCCAGCATAGAGGAAAGGGCCTGGCCCACCTCATTCAGCAGGCCGAGCTCCTCGGCCCGTCGCTGGACGCTCTCGTACAGCCGCGCATTCTCGACGCCAATGGCGACGTAGTCGGCCAACACACTCAACAGGTATTTGTCGTTGGTCGAGTACTCTCTGTCACGCTCAGTGCTGCTGACACTGAGCGTGCCCATGGCCTCGCCGCGTAGCTTGAGCGGCACGACGAGGACACTAGCTATCCCTTCCTCTGGTTCGGATCCCTCCGCCATTGTCTGGGCAGGCCCTTTCAAGACCATCGCCTTCCCGCTCTCGATCACCTCTTGCAGCTGTGTTTCCGCTGTCTCCACGCTAGAGACGCCAGGGCCTTCGCCCCCCGCCTCCTGGCGGGCCCCAACGACCAGTCCGCCGGTATCCTTGTCCAAGAGATGCAGAACACCGTCTTGCGCACCCGTCACGTACACGGCGGCCTCAACCGCCCGTTTCAGTAGATCATCCAGCCGAAGCAGCGAGTTCATGGCTTGACCAATGCCGTGGAGGATGTTGAACTCCTTGATGCGGCGTTCCAGTTCCTTGTTGGCCTGTTGGAGTCGCTTGACCAGTTCGGCCCTCTCCTTCTTGAGCCGCGACTCGTTAAGAGCCTGTTCGATGGCCTCCAGGATTTCCTCCATCTTGAATGGCTTGGTGATGTAGTTCTTCACCCCGAGCCTGAACACCTGCGCGGCAATCGTCTCCGAGCCATGGAAGGTGATAACGATGACCGGTATGTCAACGCCTTCCCTGTTCAGAGCCTCCAGGACCTCCATGCCCGACATCCTCGGCATCTCCAGGTCGAGTATGATCAGGTCGGGCCTTACGCTCAAGGCCAGCGACAACCCACCTTCGCCGTCGACCGCCGAGAGAACATCGTAGCCGTTGGGGCGAAGCACATAGTCCGAAAGAAAATCGATCACCCCCTGGGCATCATCGACCACCAGAACTCTTTCAGTTGCCATGATCAACCCTCACGCAGACACTATCTCGCTCGACCGAACCGCTTGCCAACGATGACCTGTCCGGCGGGACCGAGGATGAAATCCACGAATGCCGCCACTTCCTGGTCGGGGTCCTTCTGAGTGGCCAGAATGAATGGACGGATCAGAGGATAGCGGGCCTGGGCCACCGCCTCAAGCCCGGGCTCCATGCCGTCAAGTGGGAGCACACGCGCGCCAAGCGGCACACCCACCGACGACGAGTAGCCGATGGCCAGCGGATTCTCGGCCACAAACTGTCCGACCGCCCCAGAGCCAGGTACCACGATGGCCATGGAGGTGACAGGATCTCCTCCCATCACCGCCGCCTCGAAGGCGTCTCGCGTCCCGGAGCCATCTTCACGACTGAGGACTTGGATGTCTGCTTCCTCTCCCCCCACCTCCGACCAGAGCAAGATTCTCCCACTGAAGATGTCTCTTACTTGGTCCGAGGTCAATGAGTTCACCCCATTCTGATCGCTCACCAGAATGGCGATGGCATCGTACGCGATGACCAC
>CAYGQI010000202.1:0-1813 GCA_964351925.1 uncultured Anaerolineales bacterium
GGCAGCGAGAGAAAGGCCTACCCGCTGGCCGTGTCTGTGCAGGGAGTCTTCGAGAGCGCCTTCAAGGGCAAGCCCTCACCGCTCGTCTCAGGAGAGGGCGTGGAAGAAGGAACTCCCGATGAGGAGGGCGCCAACACGACTGAACAGCTCATCCCCACCACCATCGAGGTCTCACCCGAGACATCTCGCTTGGTCGTCTTCGGCAGCGCCGAGTTTCTGGACGACATAGTCTTCCAGATCTCCTCGCAGCTAGCACCCGAGCGTTACCTGAGCAGCCTGAAACTGGTGCAGAACGCGGTGGCCTGGTGCACCGAGGATCTGGATCTTCTGGACATCCGGGCACGCGGAACCTTCGCGCGGGTCCTTTCCCCCTTGACGGAGAGCCAGCAGTCCCTCTGGGAGAGTGCAAACTATGCGGTCGCCCTGGCAGGTGTCAGCGCGATCGGGGTGGTTGGGAACATGCGCCGTCGAAGGCAGCGACCGTTCGAACTGGTACCACTGGAGAGCGCTGACACGTCAGCTTCAAAAGGAGCCCAACAATGAACCGTCTACAGCAAATCCTGGCTGGCATTCTAGCCCTTCAGATAGTGTTCATTGCCGTGGCCTTCTGGCCCAGGGCGACAGCCCCCGGCGCAGGCGCGCCAGTGTTTCCGAACCTGAAGGCGGGCGATATCGTCGCCCTCACCATCACAGACGCTGATGGCAACAGCATAGAGTTGCGCAAACAGGACGACGGTTGGGTGCTTCCCGACGCGGATGGTTTCCCCGCCGATGCTGACAAGATCAGCCCCGTGCTCGAGAGAATCACCGGCCTCACCACCAGCCGACTGGTGACGCGGACCTCGGCCAGCCACAAACGCCTCCAGGTCTCCGCCGATGACTTTGTGCAGCGCATCGATCTCGAGACGGCAAACGGGGAGCAGCATACCCTCTTCCTGGGGTCTGCGCCCCAGTACGGCGCGATGCACTTCCGGGTCGACGGACAGAACGAAACGTATCTGACTGGCGACTTCTCCACCTGGGAGACGAGAGCCCAACCGGCGGCATGGATCAATAGCTCCTACGTCAACCTGGATGAAGCATCGGTCAGGAAGATGACCTTGGAGAATGCCAACGGTTCGTTTACCTTTGCCAGGGACGAAGACGAGAACTGGACCATGGCTGGATTGGGCTCCGACGAGACCCTGGACCAGGCCAAAGTGGACAGCCTGGTCAGTAGGGCCGCTTCCGTGAACATGGAGAGGCCCTTAGGGAGAGAGGAGCAGCCGGAATACGGGATGGACCAGCCGAGCGCCGTCGTTCGGTTGGAGACCGCCGACAAGACGATGACCCTTCGCGTAGGCGTGCTGGACCCTGAAGAGCAAACCTACGTCATCAACTCGTCAGAGTCGCCATATTACGTGCAAGTCCCCCAGTCCAGCGTTCAAGAACTGGTAGAAAAAACGCGAGACGGATTCCTCCAGCTACCTCCTACGCCCACCCCTGAGGGGCAGACAGGCTCGACGGGATAAGGGCGACGACTGGTTGCTGTGTACAATGGCATGTATGTCCTACAATCCAAGGTAACGCCCGACAGGCGCACGGCTTCCGAGCAGACACCTCTTGCCATCGTGGCGGGGCGCTGTCTGCAACAGGAGGTGGCCGCGCTCTGTAATCGTATGGGAGCACGGTCCTGGAGCCACCTCAAAAGAGTCACGACAGCCCTCTGCCATGCAGTGCAGGGAGCGCTTCACTCGCAGGTGCGTCGTCAGGAGAATCGCAGTCCTGTTAGAAGGACGTCGCCGAAGGCTTCCGCCGCGCAGTTCTCCTGAGT
>CAYGQI010000202.1:1913-3317 GCA_964351925.1 uncultured Anaerolineales bacterium
GCAGTCCTGTTAGAAGGACGTCGCCGAAGGCTTCCGCCGCGCAGTTCTCCTGAGTTTGCCGAGCCCCCTTGTGTAGGACAGGCGCGACTCCCGGGGCCGGGGAGCCCGCCAGTCCAAGGCCGTATCTAGGTTCAGTTCCCCTTCCTCTCCCCCGAGGAATGACCCTTCCGCATCGCTGAGTTGCCTGCAGACGAGTGCAAGGCTATAATCGCGGCCAGTGCCAGCCGCCGCGGGCGCTCATTGGAGAGAGCAGCATCCGCAGAAGACGCATCGCTGGCGGCCCATGGCTTCCGAGCAGAAGTGAAAGTCTCGCGGCCCCGCGATGGTGTTGAGCCCACTAGGGCATATCACGGCCTCAGTAGCTATCATCGTTACAGCCATCAGCATCCGAGCCGCGCCGTACCTCGGATGCAGACACGATTAGGACACCTGTATCCATCGATGAGGCATACCACAGTCATTATCGGCGCCGGCCCAGCCGGTCTGTCCGCCGCGTACGAACTCGTGAGGCAGGGCATCCAACCCGTTGTGCTGGAGCAAGCAGACAAGGTCGGCGGAATAGCCCGAACTGAGGTCTACGAGGGTTATCGCTTCGACATAGGTGGCCATCGGTTCTTTAGTCGGGACCAGGGCGTGCAGCAACTGTGGCAACAGATGCTGGGGCCTGACTTCCTCAAGGTACCTCGCCTATCACGTATCTCCTATGACGGTCGCTTGCTCCATTACCCACTCGAGTTCTCCAACGCGCTATCTAACCTGGGCGTCGTCGAAAGCACCAAAATCGTGCTCAGCTATCTCAAGGCGCGATTCTGGCCACACCGGGAAGAGAAGACATTCGAACAGTGGGTGACCAACCGACTGGGACGGCGACTCTACGAAAGCTTCTTCCGGCCCTATACTGAGAAAGTGTGGGGCATCCCTTGCACCGAAATCGAAGCCGACTGGGCGGCTCAGCGCATTCAAGGCCTGTCACTTCGAACGGCTCTGGCCAACGCCCTCTTTGGCACTGGCGCTGCTGACACGTTGATCAGCGAATTCCAGTACCCCTTGCTCGGCCCAGGAATGATGTGGGAGCGCTTCAGGGAAGTTGTCGAGAGCCTGGGTGCCGAAGTCCGGCTGAGGACCAAGGTCGTGCAGCTTGAGATGCAGCGACATCGTGTCGAGACTGTGGTGGCACGGCGTGATCAGATTGAGGTTGAGATTGCCGGAGAGCACTACATCTCCAGCATGCCCCTCAACGAAATGCTCGCCGCCATCAGCCCTCCTCCGCCTGAAGACGTGCTGGAGGCCGCGCGCAGGCTCCGATACAGAGCTTTCGTGTTGGTCGGACTCATTATTGACCGGGCAGATCTCTTTCCAGACCACTGGATCTACGTCCACAATCCGGACGTCAAAGTGGGGCGG
>CAYGQI010000203.1:0-3288 GCA_964351925.1 uncultured Anaerolineales bacterium
ATCTCATCCCTCTTCTCCTCCTCCCCTGAGAAAATGGCGAAGTTGGTGGCGTCGAAGCGCAGGCTGCTCATCGTCCAGTCCTCTCCTGCGGCGTAGAAGATCTTGGCCGCCGAGATGATCACACTGGGGAAACGCATGATCTGGATCGGCGTGGGCACGAAGAGCACGCGGGCGCCGTCCTTGTCCAGAGGAATAGTCGCCTTGTCGTCGTCCACAGCATCCTGAAGCTCCTCTTCGAACCACTCCACCCTGTCCAGGAACTGCTCGTCGCTAATGGCCAGCGTGTTACCTTTCTCGTAGGCATTGTTGGTATGCTCCTCCAGCGCCGTGGGCACCCTGCCGGCGTCGGCCAGCAGCGACCTGATCGCGCTGACCACGGATGCGTTGTCGATCCCGAAGGGACAGAAGAGGGCGCACCGCCTGCACAAAGTGCACTGGTACGCCATTTTCTGCAAGCGGTCCAGGACCTCCTCGTTCAGCTCCTGAGCGCCGACCAGGCGCGGCGCGATCCTGCCCAGCCTGGTGAAGTATCGCTTGTAGACCCTCTCCAGTTGTTGCGCCCTGGCAGATGGAATCTGATCCACATCGCCGGTACCGGCGTAGACGTGGCACGAATCCGCACATAGACCACAGTGCGCGCAGACGCCAAGGGAGGTCTCGATGGGTCCCCTGATCCTGTCCCTGAACAACTCCACCAGGCCCTTGGTATCCGTGTCTACCTCGTTTGCCACACTCATTACCTCATGTCAACACCAGACACTGCCTCGACTATCTCAGTGTCCATTTCAGGGTCAACTGGCCCCCGATCACGTGCACCAGCTTACTGAAGGGGAAGTAGATGAGGAACACCTGCACGAGCAAGAAGTGCAGCACGAAGACCGGGTTCTCCACGGGCACGCCGAATCTCAGATTGAAGAGATTGGAGAAAAAGGCCTGGTACGGCTCCAGCTCGATGTGCATCAAGAACCGCATGTAGTTGCCCGTCACCGCGATGCCCAGCAGCAAGAGTAAGAGCAGATAGTCGCTGGGGACCGAGAGACTCCTCACTGGCATCCTCATTCTGCGCACCAGCAGAGCCACCAGCCCCAGCATGAAGATCGTACCGGAGGCGCCCCCGCCGATCAGAGATAGCATGTCAACCTGTTCCGCCGTCAGGCGGAGCAAGTTCCAGAGCCAGTCCAAGTCGAGAAACAAGCGAAAGTGACCCAAGACGAACACGAAGATAGACAGGTGAAAAAGCCAGCTAACTACCCACAGCGCTTTGGAACCCTTGAACACCCGACGGAAGGTGACCACCTCGGTCACAATCTCGCCCAGGGTCCTTCCCGCGCTGCGTTTCTGCGGCGGAACAACCAGCGACACCGCGGCCCGTGGACTACGCCACCAGTGGAAAACGCGGTAGGCCAGTCCTCCCAAGAACACCCCCGCAGTGATGAACGGCAGTACGTTGGATACTATCCAGACCAGCAGGTAGCCCATACGCCCCCACTCCTATCGCAAGAGCGGCGCCGTCTCGCGAACGTTAAACGCCGTTGTTGCCACGGTACCAGAGCTATTGCCAGCCTCTAGAAGGAGATCACCACGTCGGCGTCTAGCGCCATACTGTTGAAGGCCGCTCCGCCGATCATCTCCACTCCGTCGATCAGGTCCCCCATGGTCAGGTCGTGCAGGTCCAGGCTAGGCTGACAGACATAGAACTTCACCCCCAGTTCCTGAGCCTGGTCCATGAAGAACCGGAGACTCTGGCCGCTCTGGCCGCGCTTGATCATCAACTCCTCGGCTACACCCTTCTTCAGGAGAGTAGCGCCGTTCATGGTGAAATAGATGCCGGCCGCGATGTCCATGGCTGCGGCAGCCGCAGCCAGAAAGAAGGGCGTGGCGGTCTTGCCCGGCTCGTCCACACCGTGCGTCTGCACGTACATGATGCTCTTGGCCTCTTCCTCGGTCACAATGTGTCTCCTTTCATCGGGCCGTCACCCACCTCGCGCCCAGACAACAGAACCTCGCACGACGCGCAGGCATGGTCGCGTCGTGCCCACACACACTGCCCGACACAAATGTCAGACTGAACTCGCGCCGCAGCGCTGCCCGCTACTCCCGCTCGGTGCGAATCGCTAGATGTACAGTTGCACGTCCGCGTCAGCGGCGTAGTCCAGGAACGTGGTGGCCCCCACCAGTTCGCAGCCGTCGATGAGGTCCTCTTCCTTGACTCCCATCACGCCCATGGTCATGGCGCAGGCAAACAACCGTACCCCCATCTCCTTGGCCATGTCCACGAACTCTGGGATGGTCGGCAAATTGGCCCGGGCCATCCAGCTCTTCATGAAGGCCGTGGCTATATGGGTCATGCCCGGGATGATCCCAATAAAGTTGGGGACCTTCACGGGCACGGCCGGGATCGGCTCCGGAAAGGCCGGATTGCCAATCGGTGCCACCTTGAGCGCGTTCATCCTCTTCTTACTTATCAAGTCAAACCCAAAGAAAGTGAAGAAGATGCCCACTTCCCACCCCATGGCCGCAGCGGTGGTCGCCAGGATCAACGGAGAATACGCCTCGTCCAGCGATCCCTTTGATGCCACCAGGGCCAGTCTCTTCTTTCTCTCCTCAGCCATTCTCTTCTCTACCTCCCCTAGCTCTTGCGACGCACGTAGAACTTGAAAAGGCCACTCTCTTCAACCATGCTCACCAACTCGTGGCCGGTCTGCCTTGCCCAGGCCTGCATGTCAGCCTTGGACCCCGGATCGTCGGCCAGCATCTCCAGCACCTGACCGACCTCGATCTCCTTGATGGCCCTGGAGATCTTCACGATGGGCATGGGACAGAACAGACCCTTGTAGTCCACCGTCTTGTCCGCTTTGATCTCTACGCTCATTCTTTACCCCTCCTGTTATCCAATTCCGGATGCAGACTAGCCCCCCCATTTGAGGGACGGCCGTCCTCTATTCCAGTGCTTCGGCCAGCGCCTTCCGCTGGGCAAGCAGCTGGGCCAATACCTCTCGCATGAGATCCAGAGCCTGGATCACCCTTTCGTCCGCCAGGGAATAGTAGATGCTCACGCCGTCGCGCTCAGTGTTGACCATCGACCCGTCCCTGAGCACCTTCAGGTGCCGGGATGCTGTAGCACGGGTCATGTCCAGAGCTTCCATGAGTTCACTGACGTTCTTCGGCCCCTCACTCAACGCGTACAGAATGGAGATTCTTTTGGAGTCAGCGATACACTGACAGAGTTCAGCGTGAAGCTGGTCGATTTCCTCCCGAAGAGCCTTGTCCACCTATCCAACCTCCATC
>CAYGQI010000204.1:0-3272 GCA_964351925.1 uncultured Anaerolineales bacterium
CGTTTGACATTGTGGGTGGCGCTGATCAGGAGTCTGGAGCCATACCAGTTTGTGCTGGACCACGAGGTGCAGCCTGCCCCTGTCGAGTGGCTCAATGACGAGTACGGGAATTCGTATGCCCGTATCGAGTTCGCCAACCTGGCTGCTGGGGAGTCCGTAGAAACCACCGTCACCAATACGGTCAGGGTGAACGAACTTGCCCACGACCTCTCGCTGTGCTTTGGTGACACGCCCTCCACCTTCCTTGACCCAGAGACCTTCGTAGAATCTGACGACCCAGACATCCAGGCCCTGGCCCGCGAGCTATCCAGCGATCGAGGCAACGCCTGCGAGAGCCTCAGGGCCCTGTACGACTACGTCGCGGACCACATCAGCTACACTACATACGAATCTGGTGACCGTGGGGCGGTGTGGGCTCTCGACAATGGCAGCGGCGACTGCACCGAGTTTGCCGATGCGCTCCTGGCGCTCAGCAGGGCAGCCGGGATCCCGGCTCGTTTCCTCGAGGGCGTCACCTACCGGGAAGAGGAGAGACAGGACCCTAACCAGATCAAGCACGACTGGCTGGAGGCTTACCTGCCCGGTCACGGCTGGGTGCCTCTGGACCCCACGTGGGGCCGGTTCGCCAACAGGAGAGATGCGTACTTCGCCCGGATCAGTCCCGACCACATCATCGTCACCGTGGGCAGGAATCTGTCCACCTTGGGCAGGTACCACTACTTCTACTACAACTGGAGCGGGTTGGACGTCAGCCTCTCCCATCAGGAAGCATGGACCGTGTCCAAGGCCCCCTAGGCCCACGGACACTTCTGTGATCCACGGCGGATTCCAACACCGGCGAAACACCTGCCAACTCCTATCGCCCTCCAGCCAGCACGGGTTTCGTCGTGCCCGCTAACGGACGTCCTGTCCATCACCCACACACAAAAGAGGCAGGACCCATTGGGCCCTGCCTCTTTATAGGCATGGTTATGCTCGACGACGGGGAAAGCGTCACTGAGGTGCGCTATTCAGAGCCCTCCCAGTCGCCGTCCTCGTACTCGAAGTATTCGAAATCCTCGCCGCTCGCTCCGCACTCCGGACACACCGTGGGTGGCCTGTCTCCGACGCCAATGTGGCCGCACTCCATACACTCCCACTCGCCTGCAGGAACGTCCTTGCGGCGGGGTCGCTCCGCAAAAGCCTCGCCGAAATCGGAATCGTAGGTGTCAGCTCTTCCGTATGAACTCATCGTTCCTCCAATGGTGAGGGCTCAGATCCTGCTCCTCTCTACTTCTCCTTTGCCTTGCCTGTCGGCTCGAACTCGCCTTTCTTGGTGACTGTTCCCTGCCGCACCTCCTGAAGGCTATGAGTGCCACACTCCTGCACACCCCATAAACCCGAGTCTAGCACAAGAGGGTGACAACTAGGTATCACGTGGGTTCCAAACCGGTTCCAACAGCCCAGCGGAGGTATCGATTATGCCACTCCGGTTGCCTCAGAGCGGGGCCTGTTCCTCGGTTGGGGAGAAGGCGTAGCCTACGCCAGGGATGGTCTTGATGTAGTGCAGCCGCTTGGTATCGGGCTCGACCTTGCGCCGGAGTCTTCTCACCAGCCCTTTCACCAAGCGGTAGTCAGCCTCCGCCGAATATCCCCACACCCTCTCCACAATGGTTTCGGTGGGGACAACACGCCCCTGGTTGCTCATCAGGCAATAGAGGAGGCGAAACTCCAGGTTGGTGAGATTGATCTCCGGCTCTCTGGGCAGCCGTACCGTTCTGCGCTCAGGATTGAGCTGGACTCCACTCGCCTCCAGGCTGGAGACGCTGGCCAGCGGAAGCGAGCGGGCCCGGCTCAGTAAGGCCTTCACCCTAGCGGCCAGAATCCTGGGACTGAAGGGCTTGGCAACGTACTCGTCGATCCCCAGGTCGAAGGCCTGGAGTATGTAGTCTTCCTCTCCACGAGCAGACGACAAGATGATGGGCGCGACTGCTTCCAGCCTCAGCGCCCTGCAGACCCCCAGGGGCTCGAAATCCGTGCCGCTGGCGTCAATCAGCACCAGATCCGGCGCCTCTTTGGCGTACGCCGCCAGCGCCCCTTCAGGACTGGTCCGGAGCGTGGTAACCGCCAAGAGGCCAGCCTGGCGAAAGATGACCGTGAGGAGTTCGGCCGAGTTAGAGTCGTCGCTGATGATTAGTGTTTTCATCTCTGTCCAAGCGCTGAAGCGGGTACTAAAGGACCAGACAACCCATGGTGCCCTTGTTTCCCATTATAGCATTCGCCGAAGAGACGCACCAACAGCGCCAACAGCCGCTGTCATGAATCCCCGCGCTACGCCACATCAAGCCCGCCGGAACCTGGAGACGCGGTTGCTCCCCACTGGGCTTGCGAGACACACGCGTCGAATGCTACACTCTGCACGCTCCCCAGCGGCGCGACGTTGACAACACAGACGACGGAGGACAGGGATAGAATGGGGGCCTTGAAAGACAAGAGTTGGCTGGCGATCATAATGTGTCTGCTCGCTATCGCGGCAGCAGGCTGCCTGGTCAAGAACGACAGTCCAGCGCCAGGCTGCGTCGAATACTGGGGGCCCGCGCCCATGGGAGGCTGTTTTGGCAAGACCGCCATCCTCGATCTCAAGGTGGAACCGCAGACCGAGTGTCTGGAGATCACGGTCAACAACTGCAACGGTGGCATATTAGAGGTCAGCAACTCCTGTGCTGAGATGTTGGTCCTAGACCAGATCACCGTCCACCCCGGTGAGAGCCACGTGGGCCTGGACCTGGACAGACAGAATGGCGAGTACGTTTTCAAGTCGTCGGACAGCAACTTCTCGGAGTATTTACCTTCAGAGGACGAGTTCGTGGAAATCCGAGGGCTGCTGGGCGCGCAAGAGGTGAAGATCTCCTTCGTCAAGACCAAGGAACTGTGCTAGAAAGCGGAGCAAGCACCCGCCCGCGTCACCTGGTGAAGCGGTGACCGCAGTTGACGACCCCCGAAACATCACGCGGCGCGCCCAGCCATATGTCCTTGAGAATCAGGCGTCCGTCATCGTCGATGAACCAGGACCCACTACCGTCCATGCCCTCAGGGACATAGTTGCCTTCTGCGCCCGTAAGCTCAATGGTGCCCTGGTTGAGGTCGAACGTATATGTTCCCCAGTAGTCCTTGTATATCTCGAAGGGAAACCAGGTTACGCTGAACTCCCCATCGGCGCCGAAGGCCAGCTCCCCGATGCGCTCTTCGGGAACCACCTCCTCATCGGTCCCGCAGGAGAACTGCGCCTCCTC
>CAYGQI010000205.1:0-3248 GCA_964351925.1 uncultured Anaerolineales bacterium
TCGTCCCACGATCTGCTCGCAGAAAGCGTCCGCCGAGGGGCGGTCGACGCACCCCTCCCAGGCCACCACGACGCCCATGATCGAGCAACCAACCAACTGTTCGCGGAGGTCGCGGCTGATGGTCTCCACCTCTGGGAGTTCCGGCATCTCAGTGCATGGCCTCCTTGCGGAAGGCGGCGTCCCAGCTGCCCTTGATCATGCCCAATCCCAGCGCCACCGCGCGTAGAAACAGGAAACACGGCGAGAGCAACCCGATCAGCACGTCGCTGCGCAAAGCCCTGACTGTGAAAGGCAAGGCGCTGAGCAGGAACAGCAGTGTTATGAGCCCGGCAACCCACCAGACCGCCCATCTCAGCGGGACCAGGAGCAAGAGGATAAGGAGGACCAGGACCAGCCCCATCTGCGCCTTCAAAGTCTGAGGCGTGTGAGAGTCACGCACCGCCTTGGCGGGATGCCTTCGCAGGACCCTCACCTTCCAGTAGCCGATGTTGAACTTGCGCCCGAAGTACGCCCTCAGCGTCTCCGGATGCCGGTGGTAGACGATCGCCCTGGGATTGAACACCATCTTGTAGCCTCGTTCTGCCAGCCGGAAGGATAACTCCTGATCTTCAACAGAGGCATCGGGGTAGTCAGTGTCGAAACCTCCCTCGGTTAGAAAGATCTGACGCCGGTACCCTGCGGAGTAGGTGTCGATGAAGTCAATCTGTTTGAGCTTGGCCATTCTCTCGTACCGTTCCTCGTACTCGCACTGAACGAAGCGCGGCATGATACCCCGTTGTCGGGTGCGGTAGACCCCTTTCACACCGGAGATCCCCGGATCCTCGAACGGTCGCACCATCTCCTCTATCCAGTTCCCGTCGGGAACGCAGTCGGCGTCTGTGAAGAGTACGACCTCCCCGCTTGACGCCGCGACCCCTCGGTTCCTGGCCGCCGCCGGTCCCTCGTGCGGCTGGTCTAGCAGTGTGACCTCATAGCCTTGCACTACCTGTCGGGTACCATCGGTGGACCCATCGTCCACCACGATCACCTCATATCGTTCCCGGGCCTCGCTCTGCGTCAGCAGGCTGTCGAGGCACTCGCCTATCGTCTGCCCTGCGTTTCGGGCCGGGACAACTACCGAGACATCCATCGGCGACCATCCACGTCTGCGGCCAGACGATACAAGGACAGATTCTCCTTCCACAAGCACACCAATCCCACGGCCATGACGGGCAAAACTACGATGCCATGCAGCACCAGGCCAAAGGCCAGCGCCACGCTCTCCTCTACACCGAGGAGTGAGAGCGCCAGAAGGCAGAGATAGTGGAAGACACCGATGCGCGCCGGCGAGGTGGGCACCACCAGACCAAGGTGCACCATCGTGAGAACGAGGACCGACGCCAGCACGAGAGGGACCTCGATGCGCAGGGCCAGGAGAACGAAGTAGTTGGTCAGTCCAGCAAGGACCCAGATCGCTGCCGTCCAGATCAGGAGACGAGCCTGGACGCCCCATGCTCGAAGAGACCTGAGACCGTCACCCAGTGAGCTGACCCGCTCCCCCAACCTCAAGCTCCCCAGTACAGGCACAATCTGGCCTAGCCTCTCTGAAGCTCTGATCACCCGCCGCCTCGCACCAGCGAGTAGCAGTACCATCGCCAGCAGGGCGCCTGTCATCAACGCCGCCACGACGCCTGACAAGCGCAACCAAGGAGGCACAGGCATGAGCAGCAGAAGGATTCCTAGAAGCAGTAGAAGCGCGAGGCCATCAAGTGTCTTTTCCACTACGATGGTGCCCAGCACAGACAGCGCGGGTCGATTCTCTTCTTGAGCCACGAGATACGCGCGGGCCAATTCACCCAGCCGGGCGGGCAACAGCAGATTCACCGTCTGACCGATCAGCAGAGCCGAGACGAGGGTGCTCAACCGCAGGCCCTCATGTGAGGGATAGAAAAGCAGCCTCCATCGCAGTGCCTTGGCCGCGACCGTTCCGGCCACCGTCACCAGGCCCAAGGCCACCCACCAGGGATTGGCGCCGGTCAGAGACCGTCTCAGGGCCGAAGCATCAACACCTCTGACCGCCAGCACCAGCAGCAGGACGCCAAGCGCCAGTCCGACACCCAGATACGTCCACCGCACTCCAACGTGGGCTGTCACCACCAGCACCCCGCGGCTCTCGCCATCACGGGCCGTCTTGACGGGCGCGGGGGAGCCAAAGCGAACAGAAAGGATTCGTGCCCCATGCTGTCCTACTCTTTTGGAGGTCCACCGTCGCTCCGCACCTCGCCCGGCCTTTGGAACCAAGTGCTCCCACTAATGAGACACGACGTAGCTGCCATACGCCAGCCCCAACGGGGTTATCTGACCGGTGCTAGGATCGAACAGGTTGCCGGTGGGATAGACCGTGTCGCTCAGGCTGTACCAGCACCAACGTTGTACGAGCCGATCGTCGTCGGGGGGATAGCCAAGGTCCGGGTCTGTGGCCGTCATCAAGAAGTCGAAGGTGGCATACATAAAGTCCCGGACTCTCTCGTGCGAGAAGCCATACTCGGAGGGCATCACAATCCCATACTCGGTCACGATGAGGGGCTTCCCTCTCTCCCCCCTATCCTTCATCCACTGCCGAAAGTCCAAGATGTGCTGCCGGAAGATCTCCAGGCTATCGTGGTCCTCGATTTCGAACAGTCGCCCCTGATCGACGGAGATGCCTGGAGGGATATCCACGCCCCACGAGCCGCGCTCCTCACGCAGGATGAAATTGTGCACGTTCCACACGTCCACAGGCATCATCTGGCCGTAAAGGTCCCTGTACGCGTCGAGGATCATGTCCAGGTACTGTAGTCGGAGTGGCGTTGGCTGAGACACACCGCCTATGGCCACCTGGCAGGTCGGGTCAGCGCTCTTCAGCAGCGCGTAGACGTCGTGGTAGACCCTGGCATATTCAGCGGGGGTGAGGTCGTCCTGCCACAGCACATCCTGCTCGTTGCCAATGAGCCATAGGGACCCAGGGTTCATCCGCGCGATTCTCTCCAGATCCTGGCTGCCGGGGACTGCGCTCCCACCGCGAACGTTCACCATCTGCACATACTCCATCCCGCGAGGGCGCGCCGGTTCAGGATCGTGGCTCCAGTCAAGGTACCAGCCGGCGTGGAGTTGATCTACCTCGTACTGCTCCACGCTGGAGATGGCCACGCCGAAGCCAAACCTGTCCCTGGTGGAATAGAGAGATGGCAACGGCGTCACCACCGCAGATTGCGACGCGGATGGGGAGG
>CAYGQI010000206.1:0-3241 GCA_964351925.1 uncultured Anaerolineales bacterium
CTAAGGGCAGGCAGGTCCGAAAGGATACAGGGCAAGCCCGCTGCCATTGCTTCTACGACCGAGAGCCCAAAGCCTTCCGCATGTGAGGGAAGAACGAAGATTTTCGAAGACTTGAGAAGCTGTGCAAGTCTTTCGTCTGAGACAAATCCACAGATATTGACGTTGCGTTCAAGTTGAAGCTCAATCAGCATCTCCTTGAGTTCTTCTTCTATTGCCTTGTCAGTACCTCCTATTAGCAGAAGCTGAGCCGAACTCACTTTCTCAGCAACTTTTCTCCAAGCCCTCAATAGTTCGAATATTCCCTTGTCCTCAGCAATCCTTCCGTGAAATACAGCGTCGTACTCTTCCTCCTTGTAGCTGGGAATGTTGAACATCTCTGCGTTGACTCCGTTTCCTACAACAGTAACTTCTCTAACGCCAAAACATCTCTTGACATCATTCGCTGTAGTTTCACTAACCGCCATACAGACTGCGTTGCGAATGGCCTCGAGTTTGAAAAAGCTTCTGTCGCGAAAATCCTCGGGCACAAGGTGGTGGAATATGATTGCTAGAGGCTTTCTGCACAAACGGCTGACAATGTATGGGGCGATTAATGCCACCCAGTAGCTTTCCATCCAAGGATCAATAGCTGTCACATAAACAATGTCGCACCTGTGTCTAACGCAGCTTACTAGACCATGGAAGGCTAGCCTCAGTGAGTTGAAGATGGCGTTTCTGCAGAACCGCCGTGTTATCACAATTGGAGAGTAGCCGTGTTGCCCGCACTTCTCTGGATGTAGAGTTTCATATTCCAACACAAAAATCTGCAGTCCCAGGTTCTTCAAACGCGCTGACAGTTCAAAGAACCTACGTTCGGCTCCTCCGACGAATCTTCCGCACTCAGAACCGCTGAGAAGAAAGGCGAGCATTCTCATTTCTTTATCTCTCAACTCACTGCAACTCAGAAACTGCAACCTGCCCTAGTCTTGCTGTCGCACACGCTATCTCTCACGCACGACAACACGTACAAACTGATAATATAGCTAAAAACCGCTCATTCAAGCATCGAGAGAAGATGATTTACAGAATTCGACGAACTCCATTAGACCTTGCCTGATCGAAACTCTTGGTCTAAAGTCCAAAATTTTGCGCGCCTTTGCCGTGTCACCGCAGCTGTGGTATATGTCGGATTGTCTCTTGTCGGCGTAGATGGGCTTGATGTGTTTCTTGTCCATAACGGTTTGCAGGACCTTCAGCAAATTGTTTATGGCCACTTGACAGCCTGTGGCAACATTGACGACTTCTCCGGCACATTTTCTGTCTGCTGCAAGCATGTTTGCCTCCACGACGTCTTTGATGTTAATGAAGTCTCTCGTTTGCTCACCGTCTCCGTAAATGACAGGCGGTTTATCATGCATCAGACAGTCTACGAAGCCCGTTATAGCTGCTGCATAAGGCCCAAGAGACTGTCTGGGTCCATAAACATTGAAGTACCTCAAACAAACCGTCTTTAGACCGAAGGTCTTGTAGTAGAATTCCGCATAAAGTTCTGTCGCCCTTTTGGAGACCGCGTAAGGCGAAGCAGGATGCAAGATAGCATCCTCTCTGATTGGCATGGTTTCTTGCACTCCATAAACAGCTGCTGAAGAAGCGAGAACGAAGCATTCAACCTTAGATTTTCGCGACGCTTCCAAGAGATTCAGTGTCCCATCAATGTTAATAGCATTTGCGACCAGAGGTTTCTCAACAGACTGGGGACCGCCAACAAACCCAGCTTCATGGAAAACCACATCAACATCCCTGAGTGCTTTCTTGACGTTCTCAACGTTTCTGATATCTCCTCTCATGAAAAGAAGATCCTTGTTATTGGAATGCGCCTTCATGTTTTCTAGGCGGCCTGTACTTAGGTCGTCAATTACGGTGACGTGAGAGTCTTCTTTGAGAAGTCTATCCACGATGTGACTGCCTATGAAGCCCGCTCCTCCGGTTACAAGAGCTCGAGAATAGCCATTCTCCATCCTTCTCTTTCCCCCATGTCAAGCGCTCAAAGACTCTTCCATTGCTTCCACAGTCTTCTCAAGATCCTTCTTGGAATGTTCCCGTGAAATGAAGCAGGTCTCAAACTGGGACGGCGGCAGAAAGATCCCCTGCTTCAACAGCCTGCCATGAAATTCCATGAACTTTTTATTGTCAGCCGTTTTGACCGACATGTAATCCCTAACAGGGACATCTGTGAAAAAGAGTTGAAACATCGAAGCAACATGGTTGACCTGCATCTTAAGCCCAAGATCCCTGAATACTGCCTTTAAGGATCCGACTATCGATCTGCACTTGCTCTCCATCGATGAATAGAAGCTCCGGCGATTCCTTGACAGAAACCTCAGCATCGCCAATCCAGCCACGACGCTGACAGGATTACCGCTAAAAGTCCCAGCCTGATAGACTTTCCCACTCGGAGCCATCATCTTCATGATCTCTTTCTCACCAGCATACGCCGCTATCGGAAAGCCCCCTCCCAAGATCTTCCCCAGCGTGGTCATGTCCGGCCTGATGCCATAGTACTCTTGAGCTCCTCCAAGGGCAAGCCTGAAACCCGTGATCACCTCATCAAAAATCAACACTATACCATACTTCTCCGTAAGCTCCCGAAGGGTTTCCAGAAACCCCGCCTCTGGCAGAACAACACCGATGTTTCCCAAGACTGGTTCAACAATTACAGCCGCCAAGTTCCCCTTTTCCTTTCTAACGGTTTCGTCAAACTTCTCCGCGTCATTGTAGGGAATCACTATCGTGTTTCTTGTTGTCTCTTCGGGAATTCCCAGTGAATCAGGTACTCCAAACGTAGTGGCTCCTGATCCCGCCTTTACGAGCACGCAATCATGAGCTCCGTGATAACACCCTTCAAACTTCAGAATCTTCTTCTTCCCAGTAAAACCCCTCGCAACCCTTATCGCACTCATCGTGGCCTCTGCCCCAGTGCTTACAAGACGAACCATCTCGGCCGAAGGCACAGAACTACAGATCAATTCGGCAAGCTCCACTTCCTGCTCCGTAGGCGTCCCATACAACGTCCCCTTTTCCAACTGCTCCCTCACTGGGTCAATAATCTCTGGAGCAGCATGTCCAAGAACAGCCGGACCATAAGCCAAGCAATAGTCTATGTACTCGTTTCCGTCAACATCAAACAGACGAGACCCCTTTGCACATTTCGTGAAAAACGGATAAGGTGAAAAAGCCCTAACCGGACTGTTCACGCCACCCG
>CAYGQI010000207.1:0-3229 GCA_964351925.1 uncultured Anaerolineales bacterium
GCCATGTGTCAAGCGTGCACGGAAAGGTGGAGTGGGCGTACCCCTCCGTCAAATGTAAGGAGGGTTTGTAGTGAGGGCTTCAGCCCTTCAGGACGCGCTAAAGCGCGCACTACGAGCCGGCTAGAGCCTCCTCCCCCTGGATGGGGGAGGACTGGAGGTGGGGGTGGCGCAAACCGCATCCTTCGATACGGTGCCTCCCTACGTTCGGCACCTATCCTTCGACAAGCTCAGGACGTGCTCAGGATGCTGGATTCGCCGGCAGTCTGACTACGAACGCGCAGAAACTTGAAAAACGCGCTCAAATTTGGTACAATATCGTTAGTAGGAATAACGATAGCGTATTGGTAAAGCCGAGAGGGTACCGAGATGAGAGAATCGGAGAAGTGGGTGGCCGAAGATCTACAGAGGATGTACTCCGAGATGCATCGTATGATCCGGCAGTTCGTCCCCCGGGAGCAATGGAACGACATCCTGCAACACAGAGGGTGGCGTCCACCCACCGATGTCTACGACACCGATGCCGCAGCGGTGGTCAAGGTGGAGATCGCGGGCATCGACAAGGCGGACATCGACATCACCTTTGCCAATCGTATCTTGACCGTCACGGGCACCCGTCGCGATCCCGCAGACAAACTCACTTATCAGCAAATGGAGATCAAGTGCGGAGTATTCCGTACTGATGTCTTCCTGCCCTGGTCGGTCAAGGAGAAGAGTATCGAGGCCAACTACGAGGATGGGTTCTTGATCATCGTGCTGCCCAAGGCCAAAGGCACTCACAAAGTACCCATCACCGTGGTCGAGGAGAAGAAGTAATGAGTATAGAAGGCAAGAGTCTACTCAGCATGATCATGCAGACCAAGGAGGAAAACACCGAGATCGCACGGAAGGAAGACACGGAGAAGTCGGTGATCCCAGCCGAGTTGCCCATCCTGCCCTTGCGACAAACGGTGGTCTATCCTCTGACCTTCTTGCCGCTGAACGTCGAGCGTCCCGAATCGGTCAAGCTCATCGATGACGTGGTCCTGGGCAACCGGATGGTGGGCCTGTTGACCGTGAAGAACCCCGACGCCGAGCGGGCAGTTCCAGACGATTTGTATACAGTGGGGACAGTGGCGCTCGTGCACCGTGCCCTCAAATCACCCACCGGCAACGTGGGAGTCATCGTCCAGGGCATAGAGCGTTTCAAGGCCGCTGAGTTCACGCAGACTGAGCCATACCTAAAGGCGCGCATCGAGGTGGTCCCCGATCTTGAGGAGGAGAGCATCGAGGTGGAGGCGCTCTCACGGAACACGATGGACCTTTTCCAGCGGTTCATCGCCCTGGTTTCATACCTGCCCCACGAGTTGATGGTAGCCGTGTTGAACACGGAAGAACCCAGACAGTTGGTGTATCTGGTGGCGAACGCCGTGCGCATGGGCACCGATGCGGCGCAGCACCTGCTGGAGATCGACTCCGTCAAGGAGAAGTTGCACACCCTGAACGCCGTGCTGAACCGGGAACTGGAGGTGCTCGAGCTGGGCCAAAAGATCAAGGATGAGGCTCAGTCAGACATAGAAAAGACCCAGAAGGAGTATTTCCTGCGGCAGCAATTGAAGGCCATTCAGAGGGAACTGGGCGAAGAGGACGAGCAGGCCAAAGACGTCAACGAGTTGAAGGAGAAGATCGAGACGGCCGGTATGTCCGATGAGGCCAAGAAGGAGGCCTTGCGGGAGTTGGACAGGCTCTCTGGCATGCCCCAGGCGGCTGCCGAGTACTCAGTGATCAGAACCTACCTGGACTGGCTGATCGAACTCCCCTGGCAGGTGAGCACCGAGGACAACCTGGACATCAACCGCGCCCGGGAGATACTGGACGAGGACCACTACGATCTGGAGGAGATAAAGGAGCGCATCCTGGAGTACCTGGCTGTCCGCAAGCTGCGCCTGGAGCGCGACAAGGATGAAGGCACCAAGGAGTCGAAGGGTGCCATCCTGAACCTCGTAGGGCCTCCCGGCACGGGAAAGACGTCCCTGGGGCGATCCATCGCCCGGGCGCTGGGCAGGGAGTTCATCCGTATGTCGCTGGGCGGCATGCGGGACGAGGCGGAGGTAAGGGGACACCGCCGGACCTACGTCGGTGCACTCCCTGGGAGGATCATCCAGTCCATAAAACGCGTCGGGTCGAAGAACCCCGTGTTCATGCTGGACGAGGTGGACAAGATCGGGACCGACTTCCGTGGCGATCCCTCCTCAGCGTTGTTGGAGGTGCTGGACCCGGAGCAGAACTTCACCTTCCGCGACCACTATCTGGACGTGGATTGGGACCTTTCACCAGTGATGTTTATCACCACGGCCAACGTGCTGCACACCATACCGGCGCCGTTGCTGGACCGGATGGAGACCATCGAGCTGGACGGGTACACCGAGGAAGAGAAGTACAAGATCGCACAGCGCTATCTCATCCCGCGCCAGATTGAGCAGAATAGTCTCCAGGAGGGCGAGATACAGTTCGAGGAGGATGCCCTGCGGGTGATCATCAGCGACTACACCCGCGAGTCAGGGCTCCGTAACCTGGAGCGCGAGATCGGTTCTGTCTGCCGCAAGGTAGCCACCAAGATCGCCGCTGGAGAAGAGACCAGAGCTGTGATCACCAAGGACAACGTCTCCGATTTCCTTGGCAAGCGCAAGTTCTACAACGAGGCGGCGGAGCGAACGGAGGTGCCGGGCGTGGCCACTGGCCTGGTGGTCACCTCCACGGGCGGGGATATCACCTTCATCGAGGCCACGAAGATGAAGGGCAGCAAGGGGCTGACCCTGACTGGCCAACTGGGAGACGTGATGAAGGAATCAGCCCAGGCAGCCTTGAGCTACGTGCGCTCGCGGGCCAAGGAGCTCGGTATCGACGAGGGCTTCTTCGACGAGACGGACCTGCACATCCACTTCCCGGCCGGGGCCATTCCCAAGGACGGTCCCTCTGCCGGCGTGACCATCGCCACGGCGCTGGTCTCCCTGATGACCGACACGCCGGTGAAGTGCGACGTGGGCATGACGGGGGAGATCACCCTCCGTGGTACGGTGCTGCCCATCGGCGGGGTGAAGCAGAAGGTGTTGGCCGCGGCCCGGGCGGGTCTCAAGACCGTCATCCTGCCGCGACACAACGAGAAAGACCTGGACGACCTCCCAGAGGAGGTACGGGAGAAGATGAGCTTCATCCTGGTGGACACCATGGACGAGGTTTTGAAGGCAACCCT
>CAYGQI010000208.1:0-2003 GCA_964351925.1 uncultured Anaerolineales bacterium
AGGCGGCTCTTGATTGCCACTCGGAACGAGGGGAAGCTCAGGGAATACGAGCAACTGCTGGCG
The DNA here is from genome assembly GCA_964351925.1 of uncultured Anaerolineales bacterium. Taxonomy (GTDB): domain Bacteria; phylum Chloroflexota; class Anaerolineae; order UBA7937; family B3-Chlor; genus JAUVXJ01. The sequence goes on from CAYGQI010000208.1 coordinate 64, forward strand.
GGCCTGTCCATGTCGCTCACCTATCTCACTGAAGAGGGAATCACCTACGATGTAGAGGAGACTGGCCACACCTTCAGCCAGAACGCCGTACAAAAGGCCCGCGAGTACGCCCGGATCAGCGGGCTGCTGACGCTGGCAGATGACTCAGGGCTGGAGGTGGATGCCCTCCATGGGGAGCCGGGGGTACATTCGGCACGGTATGCCGGCGCCCGCGCCACGGACCAGGACCGGTACCGGCTCTTGCTGGAGAGACTGAACGAAGTGCCATGGGAGCAGCGAAGTGCACGGTTCCGCTGTGTCATCGCTGTGGCACAACCGGGGGGAGAGACATACACTTCAGAAGGTGTCTGCGAGGGGGTAATCGCCTTTGCGCCGGAGGGCGAGCATGGCTTCGGCTATGATCCGATTTTCTTTCTGCCTGAGCATGGGAAGACCATGGCTCAGCTTGCGCCGGAGGTGAAGAACCTTATCAGCCACCGAGCCAGAGCGGCACAGGGGATGGCACGTATCTTGGAGGCGGTAGCGGGGAGGAATGATGTATGAGGTTCGAGTTAAGCGGCACTTCGACGCGGCTCACGCCTTGCGAGGATACAAGGGCAAGTGCGAGACTACGCACGGTCATCGCTACGAAGTGGTGGTCTGTCTAGAGGCCGACGCGCTGGACGAGATGGGCCTGGCCTATGACTTCACCGAGCTCAAACGGGTGCTTGATTCGGTAATCGGACGCTTCGACCACACCTACTTGAACGAGAGTTCGCCATTCGACGAGAAGAACCCCAGTTCGGAGAATCTCGCGCGGGTCATCTACGAACAGCTGGAAGCATCCATCGAAGGAGCATGCTTGGGGTCCGTGGAGGTGTGGGAGTCGCCCGACGCATGGGTTACATACTCTGCTCGGCTGCCCTGACCCCTTTTCTTTCTTGCCTTGCTGTTGTATAATTGGATTGACGCCGCCGCCTCCGTCTGGTGACGGAGGCAATTCCGCTCACTGGTGCTGTACTCGCCGGTACGTGCCATGCACATACGGGTCGCGTTGAAGGGCGTTCTGATCCTCTTTCTCGTGATGGCCCTCTTGGGCCTCTCGTCCGCGCCTGTGTCAGCTTCCCCCAAGTCCACTGATACTGTGGTGCACGTCGTGCAATGGGGCGAGACGCTGCAGATCATCGCCCGACGATACGGAACCACGTATGCCGCTATCGCCAGCGCGAACAACCTCGCCAACCCCAACTTCGTGTACGCCGGGCAGAGGTTGGTTATCCCCACTGGCGCTGCCGCACCTTCTGCTGGGAGTACGGGCGTACACGTCGTGGGCCGAGGCGATACCCTTCGCACCATCGCTGCGCGGTACGGCACCACGGTGAGCTATCTTGCCAGCATCAACGGGTTGCCCAACCCGGACTTCATCTGGGTAGGGCAAACCCTTAAGGTGCCATCGTCCTCGCCCACTGCACCGCCTCAGGATCAAGGCTCGACTGTTGTGCACATCGTTCAAAGAGGGGAGTTCCTGGCCCGCATCGCGTGGAGGTATGGAACCACTAGTAGCGCCATAGCCAGCGCCAACAACCTGATCAACCCCTCACTCATCTATGTGGGCCAAAGGCTGATCATTCCGGCGGCTGGTAGCAGTTCCCCGGCCAGTAACACCCCGACCGTCACGCCGACCAGCCCTGGATTCGCAGGCGAGAAATGGATAGACGTCAATCTGAGCACGCAGACCCTGCTAGCCTATGAAGGAACCCAAGTCGTCTATACGGCGCGCGTGTCCACCGGCGTTTCCTGGTACCCAACACCCGCAGGGACTTTTTACATCCAACGGAAGTACAGATACGACGACATGACCGGCGGCTCTCGCGCACGGGGCGACTACTACTATTTGCCCAACGTTCCCTATTGTATGTACTACTACGCGGGCTACGCGCTCCACGGCACCTATTGGCACA
>CAYGQI010000208.1:2103-3223 GCA_964351925.1 uncultured Anaerolineales bacterium
GAGCCCTGCTACGCGTGCTAACCCACTATGAGGTGGAGGGCCAGGAGAACCTGCCCCCGGGCGGGCCCCTCTTGCTGGTGTTCAACCACCTGGCCTGGTGGGACGCCCCGGTGGCCATGGCTACTCTCCCCTGGCGCATGAGGGCCATGGCGCTGAAGGACTTGCAGCGTGTGCCCATCACCGGCCAGCTTCTCTCCTTGAGCGATCCGATCTGGGTGGACAGGGGGCGATACGACCGGGATGCGTTGCGGCAGGCGCTGGCGACCCTTGACAGGGGGGAAGTACTCGGCATCGCTCCCGAGGGCAGGATGAGCGTCACGGGGGCCCTGGAAAAGGGAAAGACCGGCCCCGTGTTCATTGCGCGCAAGGCTGACGTTCCTATCCTTCCTGTGGGTCTGACCGGCACCGAGAAGGCTCTGACGGAGTGGCGCAGATTCCGCAGGCCCCACATCAGGGTGATCATCGGCCGTGTCTTCAGACTGCCTGAGAGTGGCGACCACGTTTCCCGGAAGGACGAGCGACAGGCTGATGCTGACTTCATCATGGAAAGACTGGCAGAACTGCTCCCACCAGAGTACCGCGGCGTGTACGCCGATAGCGTCGAATAGGAGACCTGGTGGAGGTGGAGTCTGAGGATGTACGTCTGGATGAGACCACCTTCACCGTCCTCGACGTCGAGACCACGGGCCTTACACCTCAGTTCGGGGATCGCGTCTGCGAAGTAGCGCTGCTGCGCTTCCGAGGCGACCGAGAGCTGGGCCGCTTCCACACCCTGGTGAATCCCCAACGGCCGATCTCTCTGGGAGCTTTTGCCGTGAATGGCATCCGCGACCAGGACTTGGTCGAGGCGCCCATCTTCGCAGAGATCGCTCCCAGGCTCCTGGACTTGCTGGAAGAGAGCACGTTAGTAGCGCACAACGCTCCTTTTGATCTCTCATTCCTCGCTGCAGAGTTCCAAATCTGCGACTTGCGACTGACCGCCAATCCGATCATCGACACCTTGGCCCTTGCCCGCCGTTGGTACCGCTTCCCCAGAAACAGCCTGCAGGCGGTGGCCCGCTTCCTGGGTGTGGATACCATGGGCCAACACCGGGCGCTGGCCGATGTGGTCACCACCAAG
>CAYGQI010000209.1:0-3218 GCA_964351925.1 uncultured Anaerolineales bacterium
CCCAGTCCGGCGAATACGGCCGTGAATGATAGGATGGTCATGGGGTTGGTGAGGGTCAGGACCAGAGTGGAAACATAGGCACCACGAAGTCCCTCTCCTCCCGCCAAAGCCGGTCCTTCGGCGGGCCTGGAGAAGTAGGTCTTGAGCCCGAGATAACAGAGGAAGAGTCCACCCACCAGGCGGATGGAGGACTGGTAGCCGATCACTATGTTGGAAACGTAGGTCAGCCCGAACGCCGCGATGACACCATACATGCCATCCGCCGTGGCAGCCCCCAGACCGGATAGCAGTCCTGCAACACGCCCCTCGGCCAGCGTTCGACGAATACACAACACACCGATGGGGCCCACAGGCGCCGCGATGGAGAACCCGATGACCACACCCCTGAGCAGGTACGAGAAGTCCATCCCCGTTTGGGCTTACGCGGGTTTGAACCCACGGTGCACGGCGACGATGCCACCGCTCAGGTTGAAGTACTCACAGCCCTCGAACCCGGCCCGCTCCATCATTCCCTTGAGCGTCTCCTGGTCTGGATGGACCCGGATGGACTCCGCCAGATAACGATAGCCGCCACGGTCCCCGGCCACCAGCCGGCCTATGGCGGGCATGACGTGGAAGGAGTAGAAGTCATACAGAGGGCCAAAACCCCACACCGTGGGATGGGAGAACTCCAGGATAACGGCCTGCCCTCCGGGCTTGAGGGCCCCAAGCATGGAGTCAAGCACCGCCTCCTGGCGGGTCACGTTGCGCATTCCGAAGCCGATGGTTACCAGATCGAACTGATCCTCGCTGAATGGCGCCTCTTCCGCGTCCGCCAGAACATACTCCACTCGGCCCGAGGCGTGTCCGTTGGGGACACGTGCCAGCGCCTGGTGCAGCATGGAGCCGTTGATCTCCGCCAGCACCACCAGACCCTCAGGTCCCACCAAGCGAGCGAGGCGGCCGGTGAGTTCGCCCGTTCCTCCCGCCAGGTCCAGCACCCGCTGCCCCGGACGTATCTGGCACAGACTGACGGCGAAACGTCTCCACAAGCGGTGCATGCCGAAGGACATCACGTCGTTCAGCAAGTCGTATCTGCTGGCCAGGGAGTCGAAGATAGCCCCCACCAGCCTGCTCTTCTCCTCGATGGGGACGCGTCGAAAACCGAAGTCTGTTGCCCCGCCCTCACTGGTCTGGTCCATCCGCCTCTACGTGGTCAGCGCGCCACGTCCCCGCTACTAGAGGATCTCGCTCAGGATCTCCGCCGCGTCCCGGACAAAATTGGGACAGCGGATGCCGGCGAGGTTGTTCTGCGAGGCGTACTCCATGCCCTCGGGGGTGCTGATATCACAGCCCAGCAACTCTCTGCACACCACTGACCCGTGACGCGATTCGAACTCTTCCACGAACCGGTTCACCAGAGCGTACGCCAGATCGCGGGTCTCCTCATCGTCGGCCCTGAGCCTTCCGTGTTTGAGCCCAATGGCCATGAAGGCCCCAGTCACCGCGCCGCACGTATCCCCTCTATGACCCATGCCGCCACCGAAGGCGGTGGCTACTCTGAGAGCCGTCTCCCGGTCCAGGCCAAGCTCTTGTGCCCAGGCGGTGAAAACCGACTGAGAGCAATTGAAGCCTTCGTCGAAGGTAGATACAGCACGCTCAACTACGTCCATCCGTTCTTCTCCATTCTGGTTTCGAGTCTGCTGAACTCAACCCGCACCGACGGATCAGCGCACGTCGAGGGAGCCCAGGTATGCCTCCGCACGGAGATCGACCTTGTTGGCCGCCGTCTCGTAGTCCGGCGACTCATACAAACCGCTGCCAACCCGTGGGAAGCGACCACGATCTATCCTTACCTCAGCCAGGCCGCTGTGAGCCTCAATGCGAGCCGCGACTCCGGACGGGACCCGCACTTCCACTCCACCCGCGCCGCAAGCGACCTCGGCCCGGGTCTGTCCGGCCCTCGACGGCAGCGTGAGCTTCGTGGCACTGGCCCCCGTCTCTATCCGCAACTCCTTGACCTGAAGATCGCTCAGGTCCAGCCGGTTGTCACTGGCGCCCCCCTCGATCTTCAACGTCAGCGGGATTTGTTCATTCAACTCCACGGTCCACTCGGCCCCGCGTGTCTTGATCCACCGCCAGGGCAGGAGAGTCGCCGCCAGGCCCTGTCCCGCCACTCGCATGTTGAGCTTGAGCACTTCGCCTTCCCTCTCGGCATCGTATTCCAGACCGCCCACGAAGGTGCCCTTGGCTCCTTCTCCGGGTCCGGCGCCACCTTTCACCTGAAGGCGCCCAGCACCGTGAAGAATGCCGATCCGGGCGCTGGTCGCGCCCTCCAGCGGGATCGTTACCTCCTGCGCCTCCGAGGACGGGACCTTGGCATACGCACCCCAAACGATCCACACCCCGGCCGCTATGAGCAAGAAGGCCCACAGCAGCCCACAGATGGAGACCCGGATCAAGCCCAGGGCATCGAGCACGCCGATAGCGCCCAGGGCTACGAGGATCCCCCCTCCTGTCAGCGCGATCTTCCTCATCTCTTCTCTCCCCTCACAACGGAGCGATGGTACACTGTCAGGCTGCGACGACGAGACCGCCACTGCCGTCGCCAAAGCCGATCGGGCCATGCTAGCGACGGACGCGCAGCAACCCCTGAACGACCATCAGCAAGCCCAACCCGACTACGAGCAGCGGCCAGTAGGGTCCCAGCCAGCCCAGCCCCCCCAGGAAGGAGCCGAATATTGCGAACACAACCAGGCCGATGAGGATCGGCCAACCACCTTCGCGCACGCCCTTGGCCGTTTGCCCTTCGAGGATGCCCGCCAGAAGAATGCCCACCCCGACGAAGCTGGGGATGAGCGCCCAGGCGTAGGCCCAGGTCTCCCACCTGCCGGTGGTGGCCTGGAAGTACAGTATTCCGCCTATGCCAGCCACGATGCACGCGGGCACGGCCAAACCGGGCACCGCCGTCAACAGGGCAACGACCAAGAGGATGCCCCCGATAGCGATAATGAACAGTGGCCAGGTGACCTCGAACTGTAGCCACACTTTCAGTCCTGGCACGAGTTGCACGGCTGCAAACCAAGCACCTATCAGGATCAGCAGCACTCCTCCAACCAGACTGGACCTTCGTCTGCGCTCCATTTCGCCTCCTTTATCTGAAGTTGGAACACGACGTCATACAGCCGAGGGAGCCCCAAGAGCAGCAACAGGCCTGCTCTCTGCATTCGAGAGCCAGG
>CAYGQI010000210.1:0-3165 GCA_964351925.1 uncultured Anaerolineales bacterium
CCGTAGACTTCCACACGATGACAAGTCTGAACAAGAACACACTCCTCCGCAAGACCCTCCGAACAAAGACTCCTCACGGTCTCACTCTCATCCTTGAAGGCAAGCGACTCAAGCATCGGCAACTTCACACTCTTGTAGGAAGCAGAAAGACAGAAAATCACAAACAAACCTCCAAAAACATCTCACTAGACAAGAGCTTCTACGACGTCACAACAGCCTTCAAGTATTTACCATCAAACGTTCCCTTGGGAACAAAAGCCAAATCGTTAAACGTCACGCCAACACGGTTCTTAACCGCCTCAACAATCTCCTGTCTAAGCGCTTTCTGCGCGGCCTGAGGAACAGCCTCGCTTAATTCAACCTTCAAACCCGCTTCTTGACTTGGCGTCCGCTTGTCCACAAGAATCTGACACTTACCCGTGAGAACAGGAAACTCGCCTAGAATATACTCGACGTGACTCGGAAACACCGGCACCCCCCGAATCTTCGTCATAAAATCCTCCCGGTCAATGTCAACCCCCACCTTCGGATGAGACATGCCGCAACTGCACTTTTCAAAACCAGCCAACGTCGTGATGTCCCGCGAAAGGTACCGCACCAAAGGAAACGCCTCCTTCTGCAAACTCGTAACCACCAGCTCACCCCTCTCACCCTCACCCAAAGGCTCATGCGACTCAGGATCCACAACCTCAACCAAATAGTAATCTGCCCAAACATGATGAAACATGTCATCAACGTCACAGTGAACTGAGAAACCAGGAAACTCCGTCGCGCCATAATCAATGGCCACCTTCTCATACCCAAAACCCTCCTTGAGCATGGAAATCTGCGGCTTACTCGGCTTCTCAGCAACACACAACCCCACCCGCAGGTCATAATCGTCAAGACTCTCCCCCAGCGCCTTAGCCACCTCAAGAATTCTGAAGTGGAAATTCGTCGCCCCGTAAAGAACAGTCGACCTCAACTGCTTAATAATCCGAATCTGCCTCTCCGTGTCCCCTGGGCCGACAGGAATAACACAGGCCCCGATCTTTTCAGCACCCCAATGCGCAGACCAAGCGCCCTGCCACAAACCGTAAGCCGCCGTCACCTGCACCATGTCCTTCGCCGTAACCCCGTGATACGTAAGCTTCCTCGCCGAAGCCTCAGCAATCATCGCAACGTCACGTCTGCTGTGCGCAACCTTCAACGGATGACCCGTCGTCCCACTCGTCATACGCACGGTGGCAACCCTAGATAACGGCACCGCCAAAACATCCTCAAAATTCCCCTCCAACTCCTCCCTCGAAACAAAAGGCAACTTCCTAACATCCTCCAGACACTTAATGCTGGAAGGCTTCAACCCGCAAGCCCTAAACTTCCCGCGGTAAAACCTGCTCTTCCCATAAACCCTCCTAACCTGCCTCTGCAAAAGCCTCAGCTGCAACCTCTGCAGCTCCCTGCTCGAAGCCCCCTGAACCTTCCTGTTCCAAAAACTCCCGTACATACCCTGTCCACCAAACCTAAGTGATTTTCCCACTCAAAATCTCCCGAAAAACCCACATGTTCCTGTACAACGCAAACATCTTCCGCAAGCTGCCTCTAAACTTCAATCTTCCTGTCAGCAAAGCGCCAATCATCCCCCACCTGGTGCCCTCCTGACCTTTGATCTCGCTCAAAGTCGCCACGTCACTCGTAACCGTAACATCAGCACGCCCCTCAGAAGCATCAGCCTCCACCCCCTTGCCGTCCACGTGCAAACAAAGCGGCGGAGCACCACGCACCCTGAAAACCACGGTCAAATCAACCTTCCCAAGCCGGTTCCCAAACTCTCCAAGCTTCACCTTCTCGTTGAAAGCAGCCACGTTCCTCTTCACCTTGTTCCAGTTTAGAATCTTCGTGTACAAAGCCGTGCCGCCGGGCGCAGGAATGTACCCGCCGACAGGCGTGTGAAAGTGCTTCCGCAACTCAGGATTTGCAAACATGTAAATCAACCCCAGCTTCCTCTTCCCCTGCTGCGACCTCAAAAACTGCATCAGAGCCCTCCCTACACCCTTCTTCCGATACTCAGGACTCACAGCAATATCCGCCCCCAACACCCCATTCACGACAACCGAATCGGAAAGCTTCAACCTCCTCAAGAGCCAATGATTGCAGCCAACAATCTTCTCACCCTCCTCGGCCACAGCCACAAGCGACTGGTCAAAACTCGGGTTCTCAGGGTACTTCCAATCCCAAAACCTCCCGCTCAAGAAAATGCTAAAAGACGACTCGACCAACCCCCTCACTGCCTCCTTATCATCCTCGCGAAGCGTCCGACAAACAAAAGATTCGCCCATAAACGCCGACAACCTAACCGAAGTCACTCAAAGGGAAAAACCATGCGCCCTTCAAACGCAGCGCAGACAAAAACCTCAAAAAGGCACCCGACTTCCGAAAAGGCTTAACCCTCATCTTGCCAGCGAATAGCAAACGACGAGCACCAGAAACCCCGAAAAGCACCGAAAGCAAATCCACGAAACCCATCTCAACCACAACCGAAGCCCCAGCAGAAAAACCCTCAACAGCTTCCACTGTGCCGCAGCGAACCCTCACCGAAAACTCCTTCCCGACGCCATAAGGCACGTCATGCAGCCGAACGGCAAACTCGTCATCAAACCTGCCCAAAAGCTCCGCCCTCTTGGAAGCAACCAACGCCGAAACCAACATCCACGGACTCAGAGTGGACACAAACATCCTCTCAGCAGGAACCTCGCCAAAACCAGCCTCACGCAAACCCTCAACAACGCATGCTCCACTCGGAACGTTAACATTAACAGAAGAAACCCCAACCCCCTCAAGATACCTCACAGCCTCACCCAAAAGAACTCCCACAGCCTCCCTTTCACCATCAGCAACACAGAACTCCCAAACGTTGCCCGAAGAACCCGCAACCAGATAACCGCAAAGCCTCCCACCGTCAAAAGCGAGAAAAACGCCGTCCCTCTCAACATCAGGCCTCACCAGACAACACCAACGCCAATACTCCACCGTCCTCGGAACAAAACCCCCATACTCACGATAAACCTCATTGAAAAGCCCAACAATCCCCTCTTCATCACCGTCTCTAAAGGTCCTAACAGAGCAAGCGCACATATTATGAATCCTCTAAACGGTCATGTTCAGCCGCAGACTGACAAAACGCTC
>CAYGQI010000211.1:0-3154 GCA_964351925.1 uncultured Anaerolineales bacterium
ATGACCCAGCGTGAGGTGAGGCCGATGTCCCGGCCGAATTTGGGCAGCATCTCGACCAGGGTAACGTCCTTGATGCCTTTCGAGACTAGCTGTTCCAGCGTTTCCCACCTTTCCCCTCGATTCTGCACCAGAAACCTGAGGGTGGGCGCGTCTATGGTGCCCAGTTGGGCGAGATAGAGCGCCACCAGACAGCCTGTGGCGCCACCGCCGAGAACTACCACGCGCTCTCCCACATCGACTTTGTCTGCCAAGACATCCCATGCCTGGACCACGTGCTCGCCATCGACCCCAGGAATCTCAGGGGCAGCTTCCTTGGCTCCTGTGGCCACGATCACGACCTCGGGATCGGTCTCCAGGACCGACTTTCCTGTGGCCTCCTCTCCAAGCCTCAGTTCCACCCCCTCTCTGGACAGTTGCGAAGACAGGGAGAGGACGAGGCTCCCTAGCTCCTCTCTGCCGGGAGGGACTGCCGCCAGCTTGAGTTGGCCCCCGAGCCGCTCTTCCTTCTCCCACAGCGTTACCTGGTGGCCGCGTGCTGACGCACAAACGGCTGCCTGCATGCCCGCTGGACCTCCGCCGACCACAGTCACTCTCTTGGGCCTGGCTACAGATTCAGCGTTGAGGCTGCCTTCCTGTCCACACCTGGGATTGACCAGACAAGCCACCGGCTCCCGGGCGAAGATGTGGTCGAAGCAGCCTTGATTGCAGGCCACACAAGGCTGGATCTCGTCCAGGCGACCGTCGAAGGCCTTGCGCGGCAGGTCTGGATCAGCTATCAGGGGACGGCCCATGGCGATCAGATCCGCAACTCCCTGCCGCAACATCCGCTCGGCGAGAACAGGGTCGGTGTACCGGTTGCTGGAGATGACGGGGATGCCAACGGCCTGCTTCACGCCTCTGGCCAGGTACGAGAAAGCACCCCTGGGAACAGCCATCGTGATCTGCGGCACTCGCGTCTCATGCCACCCCCCGGTCACGTTGATGGCGTCCGCTCCTCCGCTCTCCAGTTCCCGCGCGAGGATGCAGGCTTCCTCATTGGTGTTGCTTCCTGCCACGAAGTCGTTGCCGGCAATGCGGACGATGATGGGGTAGCCCGCACCCACCGCCTGGCGGACCGCGCTCATGATCTCCAGGGCAAACCGCATCCGGTTGTCGAAGTCACCTCCATACTCGTCCTGTCTGAGGTTGGTGAGGGGTGAGAGGAACTGCGAGATCAGGTAGCCGGCTGACGCGCTGATCTCCACCGCGTCGAACCCTGCCTGCTGGGCCCTTCGGCCAGCCTCGGCGAAGTTCTGCACTGTGCGGGCGATGTCTTCCTTGGCCATCTCGCGAGGCGTTTCCCTGGTAAGAGGCGAAGCCACCGCCGAGGGTGCCAGCGGTTGGCGGCCGATGTCGGTGGAGAGGGAATACCGGCCCGCGTGGTAGAGTTGAGCGGCGATGGGGACACCATACTCGCGCACGGTCTCTGTCAGTCTGCTCAGCCCGGGCAAAAACTCATCCCGGCTGATCCCGATCATGTACGGCCCGCCCCCGAACTCGTCAACAGGGCAGCCGCCCACGACGATCAACCCCGCACCCCCAGCCGCCCTCTCTCTGTAGAACTCCACCAATCTGTCGGTGACGAAGCCCTGAGGCGTGTAGGAGAGATGGATGGCCGGCATCACGATGCGATTGTGAAGCTTGAGGCGGCCAATGTTGATGGGAGCGAAGAGCTTTCGGAATTGCGTCCTACTCACTCCTTCAGCCATTCCCGTAGCGCGGATTTGATCCTGTGCTCAATTCTGCGCCCAACGGCCTCCCAATCGTCTTGTGGCTCAGCGCCGGCCCAGCCTCCCAGGCCGGACTTGGTGCGCTGCTCGATACGTTTGCCTATCTCCTCCCAGCTCTCGTCCGGCCCGCCGCCAAGACCGGTCGCCATATCTGCCCTGACCTTGCTCGTGGCCTTGTGGCCGATGGTTTCCCAATCGTCCTCGCGGTCGGCCCCAGCAGACTCTCCCATGGTGGACCTGACGCGCTCCTCGACGCGCCGGCCGATTCTCTCCCAATCCTCCTCAGGCTCACCTCCCAGGCTGGCAGCTACCTCACCCCGTATCTTGCCCTCCATCTTCTGCCCGATGGTGTCCCAGGTGTCGGTCTCGTCGGCGCCGGCCCAGTCTGCGAACTCCCTCCTGATCTTCCTTTCTATGTCTCGCCCGATCTGCTCCCATTCCTCTTTGCGATCCGCGGCGTCATCCATCATCCTTCTCCTTTGCTCGTTTCTGCTTGACTGGACTAGACTGTCGTCTGAATGCCTGAGACCTCGCTCAGCTTGGAGACCACGATGCCCTTGATCTCCTCCAGGCGCTCTGGGGTGCGCGCCTCGAACCTCAGGACCAGCGCCGGCTGGGTATTGGAGGCTCGCACCAGTCCCCAGCCATCGCCGAAGAGGATTCGAGCCCCGTCGACATCCACCACTTCGTACTGTTTCTTGAAATACTTGACCAGCTCGGAAACAATCTGGAACTTCTCCTCGTCTGGACAGTCGATCCGAATCTCTGGCGTCGAGTAGTACCGGGGAACGTCAGCCAGCATCTCGCTGACCGTCTTCTCAGAACGGGACAGGAGCCGGACCAGGCGGAGAGAGGCGTAGATCGCGTCGTCGTAGCCGAAATACTCATCGGCGAAAAAGAGGTGGCCGCTCATCTCCCCTGCCAGAGGCGCATTCTCCTCCTTCATTTTGTTCTTGATGAATGAATGACCCGTCCGCCACATGAGGGGCACGCCACCTGCTCTTTCTATCTCGTCGGGCAGGGCCTGGGAGCACTTGACCTCGAAGATGATAGTGGCTCCCGGTTGACGAGCCAGAACCTCGCGAGAGAAGAGGATCAGGAGTTGATCGCCCCAGATGATGTTGCCCCGCTCATCGATCACTCCCAGCCGGTCACAGTCCCCATCGTAGGCCATTCCCAGGTCTGCTGTCCGCTTCGAGACCTCGGCGATCAGGTCCGTCAGGTAGGCTGGTACGGTGGGGTCCGGATGGTGATTGGGGAAGGTGCCGTCAATCTCACAGTACAGGCCTGAGGCGTCGGCGCCCAGGTCTCGCAACAACGCTGGGCAGAACATGCCTCCCAGGCCGTTGCCGGCGTCCACTACGACCTTGAGCTCTCGATCGAAG
>CAYGQI010000212.1:0-3154 GCA_964351925.1 uncultured Anaerolineales bacterium
GCGTAGCAGGCGATCATCGCTGTGCAGCCCATGTCTATGGTGATAGTCCGCGAGAAGGTCTCCGTCCAGCGGTTGTTGATGGTATTGAGGATGGCGCTGTTCCCCTTCTCATCACCCATGGCGAAGGGTGTGGACGAGACGCCATACATGGTGGCGGTTACCATTTGGAGCTCAGGGAAGGCTCTGCCCATGCCGTCGCAATCCACCATGGGGATGCGGAGGCGAGCAGCGACGGTCAGAGGGGTTACGGAGTTCAGCCCACCCGCCTCGATAGACATGGTAGCCACGATCTCCTGGCCCAGGTAGCTCTCCAGGGCACGATAGGCTTTGATGATCTCATCTCCCTTGGGCAGCTTCTCCACGATGACCGTCGGTGCGCCCATCATGGCGGTGGGCACGATCAAGGCGTCATCATCTATCTCCTCCAGGGATAGCAGAGTGACCGGTCCGAACTCTCTTATGGCCTGAGTCCCCATCAGTCTGCCGATGTAGGGATCCCCGCCTCCGCCCGTGCCCAGCACTGCTGCTCCGAGTGCGATGTCCTCCACGTTTTCCGGATGTAGCAGTCTCATCTCAGTTTCCCTTTCTTTAGAGTTCGTCTCGTCAGAGGGCCAGGTCGCCGACGGCCTTCACGCGGATCTTGACTGCATTGCTGGGTAAGTAGGCCAGTGGGACTTCCTCCACGTCGACGATCGTGATCGTCTCCTCCTTGGCCCCGGCAGCTACGGCCTTGTCCGTGGCCTCTTGCCTGGCCTGCCGCAGAGCCTCGTCCCGCCCCATTTCCGCCAAGGCGAAGACCCGATCGGTCTCGCCTCCAACCTGAGCGATAGCGGCACCAATGGCGTTGGCCACTGAATAGTGGTCGGGCTGTATCATCTCGGAAGCGCCTTGGACCTTCCTGGAGACCAGAATGGTCCCACCACCGACAAGGATGACCGGTACAGGTTCAGCGCTAGTCTTCATCTTGTCCACGGCGGTCTCCACCATGGTCTGCATTTCATCCAGTGCTGCCTGGACAAAGGCGGAATCCAGATGCTTGACAGCGGCCGGGTCGCCAATATCAGCCAGACCGCCAGCGACAGCGAGGTCCGTAGCTGTAAGCACTGACCCACCAAACACCAGACCCTTGGTGGTCAGCTCGTAGCCGACGCTTTGAGGGCCGATCTTCACTGGTTCTTCAGAGACGATACTGCCGCCGCCCAGTCCGAAGGAGTACACGTCGGGCATCCTGAAATTGGTGCGCACGCCGCTGATCTCGACGGCGACAGACGCCTCGCGGGGGAAGCCGCGCAGCAGCATGCCCACGTCCGACGTTGTCCCTCCCAGATCCACGACCATGGCGTCCTTGGCCCCCGACAAGAAGGCTGCTCCGCGCATGCTGTTGGTCGGCCCGGAGGCGAAGGTTAGAACCGGGTACTTCTCCGCGAAGTCAGCGCCCATCAAGGTACCGTCGTTCTGGCTGAGATAGAACGGCGCATCTATCTTCATGTCCTTGAGCGCCTTCCTGAAAGACTCCACGATAGCTTTGGCCAGGTCCCCCAGACAGGCGTTGAGGATGGCTGCATTCTCACGCTCCAATAGCCCCATGCGCCCTATCTCATTGGAGAGACTGACAGACACGCCGGGTATTTGGTCCCGAATGATCTCCGCTGCTCGGTCCTCAAAGGAGCTATTGACCGGGGAGAAGACCGCAGAGATGGCTACCGCTCGGATCCCCTTGGACTTGATATCCTTGGCCACATCACGAATCTCGTTCTCGTCCAGCGGCGATATCTCCCTGCCGTCAAACTCATGACCACCGTGTACCAGGTACTTATGGTTACCGATGGTGTCGCGCAAGTCGGGCGGCCAGTCAACCATCGGGGGCAGAGCCTCGGTCGCGGGGAGGCCCAGCCTGACGGCAGCGGTCTCCACGAGCCGCTGGCGCTCTACCACGGCGTTGGTGAAGTGAGTCGTGCCGATCATCACCGCCTTAATCTGGGTGGCTGGCACCTTTGTCTCTTGGAGCACAGTCCTCATAGCGGAGGTGATGCCGCTGGTGACGTCTGGGGTTGTGGGAGTCTTGTGCCACCCCACTACAGTGTTTACATCCATCAAAACGGCGTCGGTGTTGGTGCCTCCCACGTCAACGCCAATTCTCATGGCCTTGTCTCCTTCCTCTTCATCGGTGCGTCTGACCAATGGTGCCGGGCGCGCGGGATCAGGAGCCAGTCGTCTCCGCGCTGGCCCTCTTCTTCATCTCCCTGGCCATGGCACGGGTCGCGCGCTCCAGAAGCTCGAAGTAGGTCTTCTCATCGGTCATCATCAGGAACTTCTTCCCATCTACATCGTTCTTCAGCTCACGCAAGAACTGGTCGTCTTCCAACTGCCCGCTTTCGAGGGCGAACCCCATGAGCCTGCTGGCACCGTCGACCAGCCGGAACGTGCCGTAGAGGTGCGGTTCGTTGACCAGGATGTGGGCGCTGGAGAACAGAAAGGCAAGGACTTCATACAGCCCCTCTTCGGACACTACCATATGCTGGTTCATGATTTCCACTCCTCTCCATATCGGTCTTCGAAGGCCATCTTGGATAGCTCAAACCTGGGTGGTGGTTGCGGATCCTCCGCCGGATAACCCAACGTGACAACCAACATGGGTTGTATGTCGTCTGGCAGCTCCAGGATCTCACCGATGGCAGACTTCGCATACGATAGGGCGACGCAGGTGCCGATACCCATCTCGTGGGCGGCCAACATGATGTTCTGCGATGCTATCGAACAGTCGGCCAGGTGCAACTTGTGTTTCCAATCATTGGCGTCCGGCTCCAGCTCCGCACAGATGACGATGAAGGCGGCAGGCATAGCGAAGATGCCGGGGGCGAACTTCCTGACCAGCTCCCTCTGCGACGCGGAAGTGACGACCACAAACCTCCACCGCTGCAGGTTGCTCCCTGAGGGGGCCCACCTCGCCGCTTCCAGAAGCCTCTCCAGCTTCTCTTTCTCTATAGGTTTGTCAGTGAACTGTCTGATACTTCTTCTGCTTTTGATGGCTTCCATGACGTCCATCTAGAGATAACCTCCTTGTCCATAAACAATCTCAGTCATATAGGTGACAGGCCACCAGGTGCCCGTCTTTCAGTTCTTTCAAGACGGGTTCCTGTTGCACACAACGTTC
>CAYGQI010000213.1:0-3152 GCA_964351925.1 uncultured Anaerolineales bacterium
TAAGGAGAGAGCTCTATGCCCACGCAGCGGTAGCCATCGGTCACCATATCCCACAGTAGATTGCCCGTGCCAAAGGCAACCTCCAGCACCCGCTCTCCTCGCAGTTCCGGCAAGGCGGCTCGTTGCCAATCGTGCCACCTCCCGCGTGACACGATGCGGCTCACCCCATCATACGACCAGGCGAACTCTTTGTAGAAATGGCTGAACGCGAACTTGACGAACCTGTACCAGAGGCGCAAAGGTAGAGTCCCCTGACCGGTATTGTAGGTGTTTACTTCTGCCCGAGCAAACGGTGACATGGCAGCGCAAGCCTGCCTGCGCTACAATTGCGGGCGTAGGCAGCTGAGCGGAGGTGCCATCATGAGAACGGGTATCAGGGCCCCACGAGGGACACAACTCACCTGCAAGGGCTGGGGACAGGAAGCGGCCATGCGTATGCTGATGAACAACCTGGACCCCGAGGTGGCAGAGAAGCCTGACGAACTGATCGTCTATGGAGGTCGGGGCAAGGCCGCGAGGAACTGGGAAGCTTTCGACGCCATCGTAGCCGCGCTGAAGGAACTGGAAAACGATGAGACGCTCTTGGTCCAGTCAGGAAAACCGGTGGGCGTCTTCCGGACCCACGCCGATGCGCCTCGGGTTCTCCTCGCTAACGCCAATCTTGTGCCTGCTTGGGCAAGCCAGGAGTACTTCAACGAACTGGACGTCAAGGGCCTCATCATGTACGGCCAGATGACGGCTGGCAGCTGGATCTACATCGGCACGCAGGGCATCCTTCAGGGCACCTATGAAACATTGGGAGCGGCAGCTCAGAAGCACTTCGGGGCGAGCCTCAAGGGCAAGTTTGTGCTCACCGCCGGACTGGGAGGCATGGGAGGCGCGCAGCCGCTGGCCATCACCATGAACGAGGGGGTCGGCCTGGTGGTGGAAGTGGACCCGGCCCGCGCCCAACGTCGCCTGGAGACCGCCTACGTGGACGTGGTGGTGGACGACCTGGAGGACGCGATGACGCTGGTGGAGCAAGCGCTCTCCAAGAGAGAGGCGAAGTCCATCGGGCTCATCGCCAACGCCGCCGACGTCTATCCCGAACTGGTGATCCGAGGCGTGGTGCCAGACCTGGTCACTGACCAGACACCAGCCCATGACCCCCGCAGCTACATACCGCAGGGACTGTCAGTGGAAGAGGCCCAGAGACTGTGGGACACAGACCCCGAAGAGTATACCCGTCGCTCTATCGAGTCCATGGGGCGACACGTCCAGGCGATGCTCGACTTCCAAAAGCAGGGCGCCGTCGTCTTCGACTATGGAAACAACATCCGACAACGCGCCTACGAAGCCGGGGTGAAGAACGCCTTCGACTTCCCCGGCTTCGTTCCTGCGTACATTCGACCCCTCTTCTGCGAGGGCAAGGGCCCCTTCCGCTGGGTAGCGCTCTCGGGAGATCCCGAGGACATCTACAAGACCGACGAAGTCGTGATGCGAGAGTTCTCCTACGACGAGCACCTGGTGCGCTGGATCAGGATGGCCCAGGAGAAGGTCAAGTTCCAAGGGCTGCCCGCACGTATCTGCTGGCTGGGCTACGGCGAGCGAGCCAGATTCGGACTCACGATTAACGACATGGTGGGCAGCGGCGAGATCTCCGCGCCCGTCGTTATCGGAAGGGATCACCTGGACGGCGGATCGGTGGCCTCTCCCTATCGGGAGACAGAGGGCATGAAGGACGGAAGTGACGCCGTCGCTGATTGGCCGTTGTTGAACGCTCTTCTCAACGCCGTAGGCGGAGCCACGTGGATCTCTATCCATCACGGTGGCGGTGTGGGAATCGGCTACTCGATTCACGCCGGACAGGTCACCGTAGCCGACGGCACGCCGGAGGCCGCTCGACGCCTGGAGCGCGTCCTGACCACCGACCCCGGTTCCGCCATCATGCGGCACGTCGATGCCGGCTACGAGGAGGCCAGAGACGCCGCCAAGCGCCACGGCATCAAGATCCCCATGATGAAGTAGCCCTCGCGCTTGCGCGTGATCTCAAGATCTCTGGGGAATCAACCGCCAGCTTGACACTCAGCTTACAATCTGTTAGTCTTGCAGTAATACTGGATTACTTTCCAACAACTTGGTGATAAGGAGTCCCCTATGGCTAAGGTGATGCTGGCCAAGCTAACCTCGAAAGGGCAAATGACTATCCCTCAGGAGTTTCGCTCCAGGCTGAAGCTTGGGGCAGGCGACTATGTCGTGCTGCGCCCTGCCCTGGGGGGCATATTCATCTCCAAGGCATCTGTGCAACCGGAAGCGGATGCGGAAGCCGCACTCAGACAACTAGCCTCGGAAGTGCTGGCCTCCCCGGTAGAAGAAGAGAGCTCCACGGCGAGCCCCTCGATCGATAGCGCGGATGCGCAGGAGGAAAGTACACGCAAGAGCCTGCCCGAGGATGCCCAAAGAAGGATAGCTGAGCTCACTCTCGCCTATCTGGGGCGCAAGCTAGAGCAGCACCCCGAGGACAGCGACACCGAACTCGACTCAGACGGGATCGCCCAAGCCATCGCCGATCACTATGGGACGGACGACATTCTGGAGATCATTGACGGAGTGCGAGGCCGTGGAGGGAGCTAGGGCTTGATTGCTGTCGACACAGATGTTCTGGCCCTCCGCCACATCTTCAAGCGAGACGAACGCCACACAGTCACAGCCCGTTTCATGGAACAGGCCGAAGAGTCAGGTTGCGGCGTGCCCATTTTCAGCCTGCTTGAGCTATGTGGCCTCATAGCCACCGCATCAGAATCCAGCGAGGCCGTCAGGGTGTTCGAGATGTATCTTGCCTCGGCAAGCACGCTGCTCTTGTACCCTCACGTTGAACTGCCCTCCGCGCACCAGTTCTGGGCCCAACAAAACGCCGCTCTGCTACAGCGCATTCAGAGGGGGTTACGGCTCGGAGATGCAGCCATCCTATGGACTGTGGAGTCTACGGGTTGTGACACGCTCGTAACCTGGAACACCAGGCACTACCTTGGCAAGACATCAGTCTTGGTTCAAACCCCAGAGTCCTGGCTTACAGAGGCAACCGGGAATGGGCTGTGATTTGATCATCCACAGCGCAAAGGAACTGCTCACCCTCGCCTCAGCCGAAGGCCCGCGCCGCGGTCCGGGCATGG
>CAYGQI010000214.1:0-3151 GCA_964351925.1 uncultured Anaerolineales bacterium
ATGAAGCTCCCCTCTCAGCCCTTGGTCGTATTCGATGACATCAACGCCGAGTATCTCCTCCAAAAAAGGGCCTTCGAGACCGACGTCCGGCAACCCAGCCGTTGGGTGGCGGCACTATACTCGTTCATCCAGTGGCGCAAGCTACAGCGCTATGAGTCTCACGCCTGCCGCCAGCTGGACAGAATTGTCGTGGTGTCTGAGGCCGACGCGAAGGCACTCCAGAGTCTGGTTCCAGCACTGCAGTGTGCCGTCGTACCCAATGGAGTTGACACCGATTTCTTCCGGCCCTGGGAGGCGGCGGATTCTGACACCACACTCGTTTTCACCGGCAAGATGGATTTCCGACCGAATGTTGATGCCGTTCTGTGGTTTGCCCGAGAGGTGCTTCCTCTCATCCAACGAGAGATGCCGCAGGTCTCATTGAAGGTCGTGGGCAGAAACCCCCATCCTCGATTGCAGGGCCTGCAGCGGTCATCGAACATCATCCTGACCGGATACGTTGACGACGTAAGGCCATACCTCGGAGAAGCGGCGGTCTACGTGGTTCCCCTGAGGGTGGGTGGCGGCACGCGGCTTAAGCTCTTGGAGGCGATGTCCATGGCCAAGGCCATAGTGTCCACATCTCTGGGATGCGAGGGCATACCAGTCCGCTCCGACCGCGAGTTGTTGATTGCCGATGATCCAGTCTCGTTCGCCCGAGCTGTTGTCACGTTGATGAGAGATCGTGAACGGCGGGCGCAGCTCGGCATCTCAGCCCGCGAGCTCGCGGTGTCCGAACACGACTGGCGGCACATCACACCGTTGCTGGAGCGCGTATATGAAGGCTAGGCTGCGTACTGCCACGCTGCGCGCTGTGGCTTGGGTTTCCAGGCCCTGGTCACGTCGAGTTTCGTCCCCGTCACGCACCGGAGCTCCACGCATCCTTCTCATCCGCCCTGACCACGTCGGAGACTTGCTCTTCACTACGCCGGCCGTACGAGCCTTGCGTTCATTCCTACCTGACGCTTACATCGCGTGTTTGGTAGGTCCGTGGGCGGCGGAGATCGTGCAGTATAACCGTCACTTGGATGAGGTCCTCACCTGCCCGTTCCCAGGCTTCACCAGAGAGCCAAAGAAGCACCTCCTGGATCCATACATGGTGCTATGGCGCTACTCACGCATCCTCCGTATGGGGTCTTTCGATGCGGCTGTGATAATGCGCTTCGACCACTGGTGGGGGGCGATGCTGGCCTATTGGGCCGGAATCCCTAGACGAGTCGGGTACGGCCTGCCAGCGGTGGCCCCTTTCCTGACGGAGGCTCTGCCCTACACAGCTGACCGGCACGAAGTTGAACAGAACCTGCGCGTGATCTCAGCCATTACAGGCGGAAACGTGGCTGAGCCAGGCCCCCTGGAGTTCCACCCAAGATCGGATGACATAAGATCCGCAGCCAGACTCCTTGCGGGCGTGGGAAGCAATGGAGGATACCTGTGCCTTCACCCGGGAGCCGGGGCTCCGGTCAAGCTCTGGCGCCAAGAGGCCTTCGCGCAGGTGGGCGACGCTCTGGCCCAGGAGTATGACCTTCGGGTAGTCATCACCGGTTCGGCAGGAGAGCGGCAGTTAGCCGTGAGCATCGCCGAGCAAATGGAGTACAAGCCCCGTGTCATAGCGGGGCAAACTGGCCTTGGCGAACTGGCGACCATCATGGCAAACAGCAGACTGGTCATAGGCGTGGACAGCGGTGCCCTACACCTGGCTGTTTCCCAGGGAGTACCCACCATTCACCTCTACGGACCCGTAGACCACCACGCTTTCGGGCCCTGGGGCAATCCTCACAGACACATTGCCTTGGTGTCCGACATGGGATGCGTGCCATGCCAGCGCCTCGACTATGGGCTGGACGAACTGGACGACCATCCGTGCGTGCGCTCCATCTCGGTAGCTCAGGTACTCGAGGCAGCTCGTTCCCTCCTGGACAGCAATAGCCATGCCGGGGGAGCGATGATATAATACCCCACAACCTGGGACCTGAGAGGGTTCATGTCAGACGAACTGACCGCACTGCAATCGGAGGAGGACTCTCACTGGTGGTTCGCGAGCAGGACACGCGCTCTGCTCGGGCTGCTGGACAGGGAGGTAGTGGAGAACAATCTGAGAGTGCTCGACGTAGGTTGCGGTGCTGGGAACATGATTCTCCATCTCAGCCGATATGGCTCCGTGGTGGGAATCGACGCCAACCCCGTACCCCTGGAGATCGCCCATCAGCGTGGCTATGATGCCCGGCTGGCTCAGGCGGAGGACATGCCTTTCGAGGACGAGTCATTCGATCTGGTGACCACTCTGGACGTCATCGAACACAGTGACGACGATCTGCGGATTCTGCGAGAATGCCATCGCGTCTGCGCAAACGGCGGCCTGGTCGCCATCACGGTGCCCGCGTTTCAATGGCTCTGGAGCCACAACGACGTGATCAACGATCATAAGCGCCGCTACTCGCGGTCACAGCTGCGCGCCAGGCTAACCCAGGCCGGCTTTGACGTCAGACGCATGACCTACAACAACTGCTTCATCTTTCCTGTGGCGGCACCGTTGATCCTGGCACGCCGAAGAGCTGAGAAAGAGCCAGAGTTGGCCACACCCTCCACCGACCAGGGAGCGTATCAGGTGGAGATGGAGCCTACCTCGCCCCCAGTCAACGCCATCTTAAGGGGCGTCGGTCGGCTGGAGGCCGCAGTGCTGCGTGCCACCGACCTGCCTTTCGGTACATCTATCATCTGCATCGCCTCGAAGGGAACTCAGGCGACCGACAGCGAAGCCCGACCTCCTCAGAAAGCCTCCAGATGGCAACCTGAGCACACGAGGCCCAGTGAGCGAGAGTAGCAGCGTGAGCCAGAGATCTCCAGAACACACTGTGGAAGCAAAGCGCGCGCTAGAGGAGTTTGTCATCGAAGGGGGTCAACCCCTGAGGGGCACCCTGGTTCCGAGTGGCAACAAGAACGCCGCGCTACCCATGCTGGCCGCTGCGCTCCTCACCGATCAGAAGGTGGTACTTAGAAATGTGCCTCGCATCGACGACATCCGCACCATGGAGGACATCATCAGCGGATTGGGCGTCACCGTGGAGGAGACAGGCTCCCACGAGTTGACCGTGCACGCCAGGAACGTGGAAAC
>CAYGQI010000215.1:0-3151 GCA_964351925.1 uncultured Anaerolineales bacterium
GGCGATGCACTCCTCAGGATCGATCTTATAGGCCATTTCCGATTCTCCTTTCCACATTTCGTACTGAGTTGTATCTAACTCCTACGAATCGACAGAGATAATTATACACAACATCTCTCCCTTTGCAAGTGGGGCAGATGCTCGCGCCAGGACCTCGGTCTGAGGCGCCGGGTAGGATACTGGCCTGGAGCGGTCGTGTCTAGCGCGGCCACCGCAGCGATGATAGGGGTGCGCTCAGACGAGAGTGTAGGGAGACTGGCACTAAGAAACCCTGCCTGCTGTGCGAGCTGGACGATACTGCGGACTCGATCCACCGTGCTCACGGGCTTCTGTCTGGCTTGGCCAGGGAAGGCTTGCTAAGTGGCAGTGTAAGCTGGATAGTCGTACCCTTGTCCAGTTCGCTCTGCACCTCTATGGTACCCTTGTGTGCCTCTACCAGCGCCT
Source organism: uncultured Anaerolineales bacterium (assembly GCA_964351925.1). Classification (GTDB taxonomy): domain Bacteria; phylum Chloroflexota; class Anaerolineae; order UBA7937; family B3-Chlor; genus JAUVXJ01. The sequence goes on from CAYGQI010000215.1 coordinate 445, forward strand.
TGACGATCGTCAGACCCAGGCCCGTGCCTTCGATGGCTTTCTTGGTCACGTTTCGTCCTCGGTGGAACGGCTGGAACAGGTTTGGCAGGTCCTCAGGTGGAATGCCCAACCCGGTGTCGCTCACTCTGATCTTCAAGTGCCCATCATCCTGCCAGGCCGCAACCTCCACACTCCCTCCTTCGGGCGTGAACTTCACGGCATTGGAGAGGAGGTTGCTCAAGATTCGCTCCAAACGTCGAGGATCACCCTCTGTCCTCGGGAGTCCGTCGTTCACATCCATCTTCAGGGTCACCCCCTTCTTCTCCGCGAGCGGGCGTATCCCCTCCATCACTTCCCATATCAACTCCGGCAAGTGTACCGTCTCCATCTCAAGTTGCAGGCGTCCGGCTTCCAGTTTGGAGATGTCGAGGAGATCGTTGACCAGAGCTAGCTGCCGCTGTGAGCTCTTGAAGATGATCCCCAGGAACTCCTCCTGAATCTCGGTCAGGGGACCCGGGCTTCCTTCCATAAGCATCTCAGAGAAGCCCATGATGGATGCCAGGGGGGTGCGCAAGTCATGGGAGACGGTGGCGATGAACTGGCTCTTCATCTCTTCCAGGTTCTTCCGCTCGCTGATATCGCGTCCAATGATCTGCCAGCCCATCAGTCGTCCGCCCTTCTCCGTGGGACTGACACGGATCTCCAAGGGCACCTGATCGCCCCATCTGTCGAAAACCTGAAGCTCGTGAGCCTGCTGCAACACACCGCTGCTCGGTTCGGAGGACAGAAGTTGATCCACCTGCTCTAGGTACTCTGGGCACACAAGTTGTGTGAAGGCCTGGCCCAGCACAGCGCTCTGCTGATGGCCGGACAACCTCTCGGCCTCCCGGTTGAAGAGGGTGATGTGTCCCTCCAAGTCCAGACTCAGGATCGCATCCGGAGCGTCTTCGATCTGATGCCTCAGCTGAAGTTCCTGCTCAGTGAGAGCCTGATACAACCGGGTATTTTGCAGCGCGATCGCGGCTTGGTTGGCGAACGCCGTTACTGCGGGAATGTCGCCCTCCGTCAGCCCATCGCCCATAATATAGAACACGCCAACCGTTTCGCCCCCGACCGTCAAAGGCGCACTGATGCTCTCCGTCAGCCCCAGTAGGTCTGCGACTCGCCCGGCCAAACGGCGCCCGAACCTGGGCAATGTGTCCCCCACCAATTCCGCGGAACGTTCCACAAAAGTCGCTCTGCCCTGCTTGACCACCTGGTCGTACACACTGCCAGGCACGACATCAAAGCGGATATCTGCGGCCGAGAGCCCGGTCAGTTTCTCCGCAGCTCTCAGGGCACGGGACTCGAAACTCAGATGGGAGATCCCCAGTTGCGAACCGTCATGGGTCAGGGTCAGGATCGCGGTGTGGTAGCCTAGCTTCGCCACCTCATCTCCCACGGTGCGATACACCTCGCCGGGTGTCCGGGCGCGCTGCACAGCCGCGGCAGCCTTGCTGAGGGCCAGCATCAAGCGCTGGGCGCGCGCGACCTCCGCCTCCGCCCGCTTTCGATCGGTGACGTCGCGGAAGATGCCGCGAGTCGCCGCCGGTTTGCCGCCCAAGAGCTTGCAGTTGACATTCCCCTCCACGGCGATGGTTCGTCCGTCCTTCGTTAGGAACTCAGCTTCGACTCTACCCACGGCCTCGCCCGCCATCACCCGGCCGAAGATCTCTCTGCAGTGCTCCACACTGTCAGGGTGAAGAATGTCAAACACAGTGAGCTTCTCGACCTCCGACTCGCTGTATCCGAGGGTCTCTCTCCAGGCGCGGTTCACATACTGAAATCGCCCATCTGCTCCCACGCTCTGCACGAGGTCATTGGCACTCTCAAACAGATCCCGATACCTCTCTTCGCTCTCGCGAAGCGCCCTCTCAGCCCGTCGGCGCTCGGTGATATCCGCGTCAGAGACCAACACATGGGAGAAGGTTTTCTCGCAGCCCGCCAACACCCTCCATCTCAAGGCAATATCCCTGGTATCGCCGCCAAGAGTCCGCGCGCTCGTCTCGGCGTCGAATTGGGTCCTGCCTTCAGCGATGGCAATCACTTCCTCCTTGAAAACATCGTACGAATCTTCGGTGAGAATCTGATCCAGACCCGTCAGCAACTCCTTCTTGCTCTTGGCGCCGTAGAGGTCCAGGGTGGCCCGATTCACATCGAGCACCTTCACCAAGCTAGCGCACTTGTGAACCTCCTCTGGGTGGCTTTCGAAGTACGCTCTGCAGTCCTTCACCCCCGAAGCCCGCAACTCGTCTAGGTATCTTCTGACTTCCGAGGCGTCTTCCTCCCACAGGGCAATGGGGGAGTTCTCGAACAACTCGCGATAGCGTCGTTCGCCCGCTCGCAGCGCCTCTTCAGCCTCCTTCCTCGAAGTGACATCGCGCGCAATCCCCAGCACGACGGAGTGACCCTTCAGCTTGACGGGAAAGGTGCTGATTTCCGCAATGACCTGGGTGCCATCTTTTCTGTTTAGCGTAACCTCATCGGGCCCGGTGGCTTGCCCCAAGGCATTCCTGGCCAGGAGAGCGGCAGTTCGAGGAAGCTCTCTTGCTGGGAGTAACCTCGTCTGAAAGAAGCTCTTGCCCGCAAGCTCCTGCCGCCGATAGCCAAGCAGTTGCTCGGCAGCTTTGTTCTCGTCCAAGAACGTGCCCTGAAGATCGCTGAGGTAATACGCGTCCGGCGCGTACTC
>CAYGQI010000216.1:0-3136 GCA_964351925.1 uncultured Anaerolineales bacterium
TTGCAGCGCATCTGGCCACACAGGACTCGGACTGCACTACGGCGACAGCTACGGCATAGATCCTATGGAACTCCTTTCCAAAAAGCTCATCGTTTTCTGGGGCTTCAATGCCGCCGTGAGCGCGCCTCACATCTGGTCTCTGGCTAGGAAAGCCCGCAGGACGCATGGGGCTCAGATTGTGGCCGTCGATCCCAGAGAGAGCCGAACCGCCAGAGACGCCGATCTCTGGATACAGCCCTGGCCGGGAAGCGACGTTGCCCTGGCCTATGGAGTGATGGACTACTTGATCAAGAACGAGTACGTGGACCTGGACTTCCTTCGAGAATGGACCCAGGGTTTCGAACAGTTGACGGAGGAGGCAGCCCGGTGGGATCCGGAGCGGGTGGCGAACATCACCGGGGTTGGGTGGAACCATATCGAACAGTTGGGAGAGGCCTACGGCAAGCTGAGACCCAGCGCCACGATGATTGGCATTGGACTGCAGAAGAACGACCAGGGCGCCGATCAGGTGCGGGCCGTGTCATTCATCCCAGCGCTGCTCGGGTTACACAGGGGCTTCTTCTACAGCAACGCCCACAGCTTGTCCATCGATCAACAGCGTATTTCCGGCCGGTCGCTCACCGAGAAGGCCCCGCGGATAGTGAAACAGGTTGCCGTGGCCGATCTCGTGAAGCGCGGCGCGTTCAAGTTCATCTACGTCAGTGGTATGAACCCGGCCCTGACACTGCCCAATCAGCATGCCTTCCGAGAGGGACTGTCAAAGACAGATGTGTTCACGGTGGTTCACGATTCTCATTGGACCAAGACGGCCCAGTATGCAGATGTCGTCCTTCCCGCGCCGACCTATCTGGAGAAGGAGGACCTGGTCATTCCCTGGAGCCATCGCTATCTCCAATACTCCCACCAAGTTGTTCCCCCTGTCACCGATTGCCGGAGCGAGATCTGGGTGATGAAAGAAGTCGCGAGGCGGCTTCATTTGACAGAGGACTGGCTCTTCGAAGACCCGTGGGTGGCCGTCGAGGGGGCACTTGAAGACACTCTTGAGGAAGGCAGTTTTCAGTCCTTGAGATCGGGAGCGATGCTCAGACTGAAGCGGAAGCCACAGGACAGCTATCCAACGCCATCCGGCAAGATCGAATTCTACTCTTCCCAGGCCGTGGGGAGGGGAGTGAATGGTCTGCCAACGCAGGCTCCCTTGCGCACCCCGCAGGGCGACTTCGTGCTGCTGACCAGCGCCACGCCCAGATACACCAGCACTCAGTTTCAGGAGGTCTATGGTCCGATCCCCGCCGTGGTGGTCATCAACTGGCAGGACGCCAGGGGATTGGGCATCGAAGACGGCGACATCGTGGCGCTCTCTAACGATCGTGGTGAAGTGAAGATGACAGCCATGGTCTCCGACTCCGTTCGTGAGGGGGTAGTGTGGTCACCCAGGCAGTCGGAGGGGTTGGACGGACAGCCACAGAACTGTCTGATGAGCAGCGAGCCGCAGGAACTTGGTGGTGGACCGAGATTCAATTCCACCACGGTGACGATTTCCAGAGTCTAGCCCGATCAGCCTTATCAGATGGGCAGCACCATGGAGGGGTCTATGAATAGTCTGACAGGCAGACGAGCGCTCATCACCGGTGGGGCATCGGGCATAGGCAAGGCCACGGCTATGCTTTTCGCCCGTGAGGGTGCCGCCATCTCCGTGGTGGACCTGGACGAGGAACGAGGGTGGAAGGTGGCCCGTGCTGTCCAAGAAGAAGCAGGGCGTGCTGTCTACGTAGCTGCAGATGTCACCCTGGACTCGGATTGCAGGCGAGCCGTGCAGCAGACTGTGAGCGAGCTAGGTGGACTGGATATCCTGTTCAACAATGCGGGCATCATCCGCAGGGCCACTGTGGAAGAACTTACCGAGGCAGAATGGGACCAGGTGATGGCCGTCAACGTCAAGTCCATCTTTCTGATGTCCAGGTACAGTGTGCCTGTTATGGCCAACGCTGGGGGAGGAGTCATCATCAACACCGCGTCGGGCTGGGGACTAATGGGAGGGCCGAGGGCAGCGGCCTACTGCGCCTCGAAGGGCGCCGTGGTCTTGCTCACCAAGGCCATGGCTATCGACCACGGCCCACAGAACATCCGCGTAAACTGCATCTGCCCGGGGGATACCGACACCCCCATGCTTAGGGATGAGGCACGCCAGCTGGGTCAATCTGCCGAGCGCTTTCTGACGGAGGCGGCCGACCGGCCACTGGGACGGATCGGCACACCGGACGAGATTGCCCAGGCGGTGCTGTATCTGGCCAGCGATGCCTCCTCCTATGTCACCGGCACGGCCCTGGTGGTGGACGGCGGTGGATCGGCAGGGTGAGGAGGGGATCATGAGAGGCCTTGAAGGCAAGCGGGTGTTGGTCACCGGAGGGGCCAAGGGTATTGGTATGGCTACGGCGGCTCGCTTTCTCGAGGAGGGGTCCCTGGTCGCCGTGTTAGATCGCGATGAACGGGCACTCAGTGAAGCCAGGGAGGCGCTGCCGGGGCTGAGTTGTTGCCTCGAGGCCGACGTCTCCAGCCCCTCGGATGTGGCCAGGGCCTTCGGTGAGCTAGACAGGGCCCTCGGAGGCCTTGATGTGCTGATCAACAACGCCGGCATCAGCATCCGTCACCCCTTTTTGGACATTACCCCTGCGGAGTGGCGAGAGGTGCTCGGTGTCAACCTGGATGGCGTGTTCTTCGTGGCACAAGAGGCCGCGCGCAGGATGCTGGGGGGAGACGGCGGCGTCATTCTGAACATGGGCTCGACGAACGCCTTGATGGGCTATCCCTTCTATGCTGACTACAACGCCTCCAAGGCGGGAGTGGTCGAGTTGACCCGTTCCATGGCCCTGGAACTGGCTCCCACGGTGAGGGTCAACACCGTATGCCCGGGGTTCATTCTGACGCCCATGCAGGAGGCGGAGTACACCCTGGAGAAACAGCAGGCGTTTGCCGGCCGCATCCCTCTTGGTAGGTTGGGCAGGCCGGACGAGGTGGCTGCTTTGTTCGCCTTCCTGGCCTCCGACGAGGCCAGCTTCATCACCGGGCAGTGCTTCGTGATCGACGGCGGAGAGATCGCGGGAGGGCTGGCCAGCAGGCCCTGAACGCTTCAGTCTGC
>CAYGQI010000217.1:0-1652 GCA_964351925.1 uncultured Anaerolineales bacterium
AATGGAAGCCCTATCCCCAGGCCGAGGCCACCCTGCGCCGGCTCTCGGAAAGGGGCTACAGACTCGCTCTCATCTCCAATGCCACCGACGACGAGCTCATTCAGGCCCTCGTGGAGAGATCCGGCCTCCGAAAGTGGTTCGACATCAGCCTCAGTTCGGCTGGAGTGGGGCTCCGCAAGCCACACCCGGTCATCTTCCAGGTGGTGCTGGAAGAGTGGGCGTTTCCACCCTCACAGGTGGTGATGGTCGGCGACACGCTCCGGTTCGACATCGCGGGTGCCCACAACGCGGGCCTGAAGTCCATTCTGGCGGGCTGGGATCTGTACCCTGACTACGATGCGGAGGCGAATCACGTCGTGCCTGACGCCACGGCCGAGAGCCTGGTCCATCTTGTGGATCTGATCCCAGAGCTCAGCGAGCCATACTCGGCAGGGACCGCCTAGCGAGATGGCCATCAGAGCGGTCATCTTCGACCTGGGTGGGGTCCTGGTGCGCACCGAGTTCCCTGAAGTGCGACACCAGTTGGAGTTGCAGCTGGGATTCCAGCCTGGGACTGTGGACCGCACCATCTGGGGAAGCAAAGAATGGGAGCTGGCTCAGATCGGAGCTCTCTCCTATGAGGAGTACTGGGAGCGCGTGGGTGCCACGCTGGGTCTGGCCACACCCCCGGAGATAGCCGACTTCCGACGCCAGTACTTCTCAGGCGACCGGGTCGACCAGGAACTCATCAGCCTCATCGAAGAACTCCGGCCCCGCTACAAGATCGGGCTGCTGAGCAACGCCCCAGACAGGCTGGAGACCTGGCTGGAGAACGAATGGGGGATCAAGCATCTCTTCGATGCCATCGTCTACTCAGCCCAGGTGGGAATGGTCAAGCCGGATCAGAGGATGTTCCAGCTCATCCTCGAGCAGTTGGCGGTTGAGCCCTCCGAGTCCCTGTTGATTGACGACTACCCTCGCAACGTAGAGGCCGCCCTCGCTCTGGGCATGGAGGCCATCCGCTTCACGAGTACCGAAGCTCTGAGAGATGACCTGCGGCAGTATCTCGTGTGGGACACGGGGGACGGAGGCCCTTGAGGATCGACCTACACGTGCACACCTGCTGCTCCGAGGATTGCTAGGTTTCCTGGGAGGCGGTCGCCGCAGCTGTGCTCAAGAGCCCGGTTGATGCCATCGCCGTGATGGACCACAACGAGATAGAAGGCGCTTTCCGACTGGCAGAGGAGGCGCCTTTTCCTGTCATTGTGGGCGAAGAGGTGGCGTCCGAGCAGGGTGAGATAGCGGGCCCGTTTCTCAAGGAGTGGATACCGCCGGGCCTCTCCATGTACGAGACCATGGCCCGCATCAAGGGACAGGGCGGGCTGGTCTACGTGCCTCACCCCCTCGCCCGCGACGTGCCCAGCGCTGCCGGTCTGCGCAACCTGGAGGGCATCATCGACCAGGTGGACATCCTCGAAGGCTTCAATGCCCGCATCCTGTGGTCAGCAGACAACATCGTTGCACAGGAGATCGCCCGCCAATACAGCATTCCCGTCGCCGCCGGAACAGCACTCGCCCTTCAGGCACACTCGGTCTCGTAGCCTCGCCCTGTGTACTGACACTGTGCTCTGACTCCACCTTCGGTCGCCCCTACACGCTTGACTTGACGGTGT
>CAYGQI010000217.1:1752-3133 GCA_964351925.1 uncultured Anaerolineales bacterium
ACACTGTGCTCTGACTCCACCTTCGGTCGCCCCTACACGCTTGACTTGACGGTGTACGCCCCCTATAATTAAACCGCACCGCCAGTCGAGCGTAGTAGGTTCACCATAGCATGGAACTTCAGACCATTCTGGACGACATCGGCGATGAGCGGAGGCCGCTCTCGCTCCCCAGGCTCTACATGCTCTCCTACCTCAGCAGCGAGGAGCTTCAATTCTTCGCCAAGCGCTGGACAGCGATCGGCACCACGCGGAGACGCGAGATTCTGAGTGCGTTGGTGGAGATCGCTGAAGCCAACATCACCGTGGACTTCGGCGGGGTATTCCGGCTCGGCCTGCGCGACGAGGATGGGGAAGTGCGTGCTCGCGCTGTCGACGGGCTGTGGGAAGATGACAGCCCTGATCTGGTGGACACGTTCCTGGAGATGCTTTCTTCCGATCCCTCCATCGTTGCCCGGGCGGCAGCAGCCACGGGTCTGGGCCGCTTCGTGTTCATGGCAGAGCTGGAAGAACTGGACGAGGAACTGGGGCGCAGCATCGTACAAGCCCTGTGGAGGGTCATCGAAGATCCCACCGAGGCCCTGGAACCACGAAGACGCGCCGTGGAAGCCATAAGTTTCTCAGGCGAAGAGGGTGTTCAGGGCCTGATCGAAGAAGCGTACCGGAACCCAGTAGAGAAGATGCGCGTCAGCGCTGTCTTTTCTATGGGGCGGAGCGCCGACCGAGCCTGGGAATCGACTGTGGTCGGCGAGTTGGGCAGCACTAACCCCGAGATGCGCTTCGAGGCCGCCAGGGCATGCGGCGAGCTGGAACTCAGGGAAGCAGTACCCTCCTTGATCACGCTGATCGCCGATAGCGATAGAGAGGTGCAGCAGGCCGCCATCTCCGCCCTGGGGAAGATCGGCGGGAGCGAGGCTCGCAGCGCGCTACGCATCTGCTGCGAAAGCGAAGACGAAGCCATCGCCGCGGCAGGAGACGAGGCCCTCGCCGAACTGGAACTGACCGGCGGCCTGTTTGACGTGCTCCTCGATGACGAACAAGCGTAGCGGGGCACGAGAGTGATCCTGCTGTCCGTCCTCGTCGACATCGTCCTCCCCGTGTTCGTCATCATCGGCCTGGGGTTCGTTGCTGCACGGATGCTGACCATCGACGCCCATACCCTGTCCCGCGTCTCCCTCTACGTCCTGGGACCGGCCCTGGTCTACTCCAAGCTGGTCGAGACTACGGTCACCGGCACCGACCTGGTGCAGATTGTTCTCTTCACCGTCGTGGGAACCCTTCTCGTCCTGGCCCTCTCTTGGGTGGTGGCCAGAGTGCTGCGCCTGGATCAGTCCAAAGAGAGCGGCTTCATGCTCAGCAGTTCCTTCAACAACTGCGGCAACTA
>CAYGQI010000218.1:0-3131 GCA_964351925.1 uncultured Anaerolineales bacterium
CGTGACTTCAACGAGATGACGGAGGCCCTATCGGCCAAGACGAAGGAATACATCGATACCACCAACCTGACGGGCGACATAATTGCCAAGGTGGATGAGCGCGGCAAGTGGGCCTTCGTGAGCGATGCGGCCTGCCGGTTCTTTGGAAAGACGCGAGAGGAACTCCTGGGCACCTACACCACAGATCTTGTGCATCCTGAGGACGTAGAGGCGACTATCCAGGTGGTTCAAGAGGGGAGAACACGGACAGAGCCAGTAACGGGGTTTGTTAACCGCCAGCTCACACCGATGGGCACCAGGGTGGTTGAATGGAACGGCTGCTCTCTCTTCGATGAGGACGGCCGGTACGCCGGAATCCAGATCAGCGGTCGCGACATCACCGACCGCAAGCGGGCGGAGGAGGAACTAGAGAGTTCGGAGGAGCGACTAAAGATACTATTTGATGCTGCACCGGATGCCTACTATCTCCACGACCTAGAAGGCAACTTTGTCGACGGCAATAGGGCGGCGGAGGAGCTGCTCGGTTACAAGAGGGAAGAATTAATCGGAAAGAACGTGTTAGAGGTGAGACTTCTACTCCCAGAGCAAATCCCGAAAGCGGCTGGGGGTTTGGCCCAAAATGCTCTGGGCAAGGCCGTTGGACCGAACGAGTTTACTCTAATCGGGAAAGACGGCGATCAGATTGCAGTGGAAGTAAGGACATTCCCAGTAAGGATCAAAGATCAGACTTTGGTATTGGGTGTTGCCCGCGACATCACCGAGCGCAGGAAGGCCGAGGAGGCCCTGCGTGAGAGCGAGGAACGCTATCGCCTACTTGCTGAGAACGCATCAGATATCATCTGGACTACGGATCTTAGCTTCAGATACACCTATGTTAGTCCCGCCGTCACGCGTATGCGAGGCTACAGCGTTGAGGAGGTAGTGGCCGGTACGCTGAAAGAAACCTTGACTCCTGCCTCGCTTGAGGTTGCCCAGAAGATTCTAGCAGAAGAGATGACGTTAGAAAAGATGGAGGATAAGGACCTGCACCGGTCGCGGACAGTGGAGGTTGAACTCAACTGTAAGGACGGCTCCACCGTCTGGGCCGAGATCATAGTGACTTTCCTGCGCAACCCAGATGGCCAAGCTGTTGGGCTTCTGGGAGTCTCGCGCGACATCAGCGGACGCAAGCAGATCGAGGATGCCCTAGAGGCGAAGACGGAGGAATACGTCGCCGTCACCAATCTGACGCGCGACATTATTGGCAAGGTGGATGAAGATGGCAGGTGGACCTTCGTCAACGACGCGGCCTGTCAGTTCTTTGGAAAGCCGAGAGAGGAACTGCTGGGTGCCGATTCCAGAGCTTCTATACATCCCGAGGACCGAGAGCCGACTGTCCAGGCGGTTCGAAAGGCGGCGGCGACAGGGGAGCCAATAGAGGGGTTTGTGAACCGCCAGTTCACGCCGATGGGAACGAGGGTAGTGGAATGGAACGCCTCTCCATTCCTCGATGAGGAGGGCCGGTACGCTGGAATCCAGATGACGGGCCGCGATATCACCGAGCGCAGGCAGATGGACGAGACCCTGCGGGAAAGCGAGGAACGATTCCGGTCTTTGAGCGCCTCGGCGCCTATCGGAATCTTCTTGACAGATCCCCAGGGTAAGTGCATTTACGCTAACCCGCGCCTGCAGGCTATCGCCGGGCTGACGCTCGAAGAAAGCCTGGGACACGGCTGGACTAGGGTCATTCACCCGGACGATCGCCAGGCGGTACTTAACGAGCTGTCCAACAGGGGGCGTCGAGGCCGCGAGTTCTCGCGCGAGTTCCGCATAGTCACGCCCGCGGGCGAGCTGCACTGGATATGTGTGCACAGCAGCCCGCTGCCCTCCCCACAGGGTACGCGAACGGGCAGTGTGGGCACCGTGGAGGACATCAGCGAGCGCAAGCGGGCGGAGACAGCGCTGCGGACGCAAAGAGACAAGCTTGAAGGGGTCATCGCCTCCCTGGCGGACGGTCTGGACGTTGTCAGCCGAGACTATCGGATCCATTTCCAGAACAAGGTGCTACAGGATAGATTTGGCGACCTGATTGGCAAGCTTTGCTACGAGGGGTATATGGCCCGGGGAACCCCATGCGAGTTCTGTCCCATGGAGAAGGCCATCGCCACCGGTAGCACGCAGACAGTGGAAATGACCGCTGCCGACGGCAGAGAGTACGAGGTGACATCAACTCCCTTCCAGGACATCGACGGCGAGGCAAAGGTCGTCGAGATTGTCCGTGATATCAGCGAGCGCAAGCGGGTGGAGGAGGGGCTGCGAGAGTCGGAAGAGAAATACCGACGGCTGGTACAGGACTCCACCGATGGGATAGCGATCGTTCAGGGGGTCGAAGTACAGTTTGCGAACCGAGCACTACTCGAGATGTATGGCGCGGACAGCGAAGGGGACATGGTGGGCCGTCCATTCACCGACGTTGTGTCACCAGAGTGCCGGCAGCTGATGGCGGAAAGAGCCTGTGCCAGGCAAAGAGGAGAGGACGTGCCTGCTCAGTACGAGTTCAAGGCACTGCACAAGGACGGCACCGACTTCGATGCTGAGATGTCTGTGAGCGTGATCACATACCAAGGAAGGCCAGCAGTCCAGGGCATAGTCAGAGATATCACCGAGCGCAAGAAGGCCGAGCAGGCCCTCCGTGAGAGCGAGGAACGCTACCGCCTACTTGCTGAGAACACATCAGACCTCATCTGGACCATGGATCTGAGCTTGCGATACACGTATATGAGCCCCGCCATCACGCGCATGCGCGGCTACACCGTTGAGGAGATAGTGGGCCGTTCGATAGCAGAAACCATGACTCCTGCCTCTCTTGAGGTTGCCAGGAAGGGTCTGGCAGAAGAGCTGGCTATAGAAAGGATGGAGCACAAGGACCTCCACCGGTCGCGGAAGATCGAGCTCGAGATGTACTGTAAGGACGGCTCCACCATCTGGGCCGAGATGAACACGACGTTCCTGCGCGACTCAGATGGCCGGCCTGTTGGGATTATGGGCGTCACCCGCGACATCAGCGAGCGCAAACGGATGGAGGAGGCCCTGCGAGAGGGTGAGGCACGCTACCGTCTACTTACCGAGAACATGTCAGACCTCGTCTGGAC
>CAYGQI010000219.1:0-3059 GCA_964351925.1 uncultured Anaerolineales bacterium
TCAATCAGGACCCGTACGGCGATGGTTGGCTGGTCGTGATAGAGACGACGGACTACGAAAGCGATCGCCAGGAGCTCTTGACACCAGAGGAGTATCTGGCAGTCATGCGATCTCAAGCTGAACAGGAGGCACAAGGGCGGTGAGTGATGCGGACCGTCGGAAAGTCCTGGTCATACCTTGCAGTGGGATCGGAAAGGCCTTCGGCTCGATAGGGCGAGAGGCTACGTATGTGGTTACCGAAGAGATGCGTCCGGAGGACACGGAGACGCTTTGTCTCTCCCTGCTGACGCTGGGAGACGAGCAGGCTATGGACCGGGTCCGCAGACATCCTGTGATCACCATAGATGGCTGTCCCAAGGCCTGCGCAGAGGTCAACGTGAAGAGCGCCGGCGGTCGCAGCGCGGCCAATCTCAAGGTGGTGGACACCTACCGGGAACACCCCGACCTGAAAGTCCAGGCAGTGCTCGATCTGGGAGAGCCAGGGCGCAAGCTGGCCGCTTTCCTGGCCGAGAAGGTGGTGGCCGAAGTGGATGCCCTCAAAGACAAGGAGGATGAGGCAGATGGTTGATTTGCCGCAGAAGAAGGTGGGGATCATCGCCTGCTCTGGTGAGGAGCTGCCGGAGGGGACCATCTCCCGTGTGGCGGCGCGCAAAGTCCTGGATGATCTGAGACCTGGAGAGACCGTTACGCTTTGTCTTCCCCTCTTCCTGGCCGGAGACGAAAAGGAGCGAGCCTTCGCCAAATCGTATCCCACCATCGCCGTCGATGGCTGCGGTAAGCTGTGCGCCAAGAGGGCGACCGAAAAGTATAGCGGTCCCGTTTCTGGCAGCATCGTGGTGGACGAGTTGCTTGAGCAGCGGGGTCTGTCGCCAGGGAAGAGCAGACGGGAACTGGATGAAGAGGGCCAGCGGTCGGCGGAGGTTATCGCGGAGGAGATCGCAGACCAAGTGGGGCGCTTGCTGGGAAGGAAGAGGGCTATTGAGGCGGTGCCAGTGGTGGCGACCACTGCGCCGGCCACTGCTGGGGCGACATGTTGCGGCCCAGGCATTCCCGTAACCCAGGTCAGGATCGGAGGGGCGCCTGTGGGCCTGGTAGCCTTGAAGCCCATCTTCGAGCAGTTATACGAGCAGGGTCGCCAGGACGGCCCTGAGCTCGAAGAGGAAATCCTGAAAACGGTCAAGCTCTACAACTATGTCCCCGACGCGGCAGAGGAGTTGTACAAGGCGACGCTCTTAGAAGAATACAGGAAGTTCTGCCAGGACAAGGAGGCATAGATGGCTGCCTATACCTATGAGACGACGGTGACCTGGAAGGGGGAGCACTTGGGCCATCTCAAGTGCGGCAATGGCCCGGAGATGGATTTCTCCGCTCCTCCCGACGCGCACGGTCAGGCCGGCGTCTTGACCCCCGAGGATGCCTTCGTGGCGGCGGCCAATACCTGCGTGATGATGATGTTTCTGTGGGCGGTGGAGAGATTCAAGATAGATCTGCTGTCCTATGAGTGCAGGGCCGAGGGTGAGAAGAAGATAGAACTGGACCGCACGGAGATCTTCACCAGGGTCACCTTATGGCCCAAGATAACGGTCAGAGCTACCGATGAGAGCCGCGTCAGGCGGGCTCTTCAGTCGGCCACCAAGTATAGTCTGGTCGCCAACTCCATCAAGAGCGAGGTGATCTTGGAACCAGAGATCACCATCGTGTGAAACACACATCTGCACCTGCGGCAAGACCGACGAAGGAGGAACGATGCTGAATGTTAAGATACTAGGGCCAGGCTGTGTCAACTGCTATCGCGTGGAGCAGGTAGCTATCGACGCCCTGGAGATGCTGGATGCAGAAGCAACCCTCCAGCACGTCACCGACCGGGATGAAATGCGCCAGTACGCGATCATGTACACGCCCGGTCTGGTGATCAATGAGCAGTTGGTGTGCGCGGGGCGCATACCTTCCATCAAGGAGGTCATGTCCTGGGCGGAGGAGGCTCTGGCACAGGAGCGGGAACAGAAGAAGTCGGGCTAGGCCGAGGCCGCGCTCGCGCGAGTGCGAGCCGGCCAGTCTAGTCACACACTGTATGTGGGGAGGTCATTGTAGATGGCAGACGTATCAACAGGGAAAGCGACAGCGGGAGCAGGGGTAGTTGCCCGCCTGTCTATACTCGATCGTTTTCTACCCATCTGGATCTTTGCGGCCATGGCCTTGGGAGTCGTGGCGGGGTTTTTCTGGCCGGGGATTGCCGATGTCTTCGACACCTTGCGCATCGGCACCGTCTCGCTGCCCATCGCCATCGGCCTGCTGTGGATGATGTACCCGGTCCTGGCCAAGGTGAAGTACGAGGAGTTGGGGAAAGTGGCCCAGGCCTGGGAACAGTTTGGCGTGTCCCTGGTGTTGAACTGGGTCATCGGGCCGGTCATCATGTTCACACTGGCCTGGGTGCTGCTGCCGGACCTGCCCCACTACCGCACAGGACTGATCATCGTGGGCCTGGCCCGCTGCATCGCCATGGTCCTGATCTGGAACATGCTGGCGGAGGGAGATAACGAATACTGCGCCGTGCTGGTGGCCCTCAATAGCATCTTTCAGATCGTGATGTACAGCCCGCTGGCCTACTTCTACCTGGTCGTCGTCCCACGTTGGCTTGGTGCTGAGGGCACGGTGGTTAACATCGGGATGGGCGACATCGCGAAAAGCGTGCTCATCTTTCTGGGCATCCCCCTGGCCGCAGGGATTATCACCCGTTTCACCATGGTCCGGCGCCGGGGCAAGGAATGGTACGACAACGTGCTGATGCCCAAGCTGGGGCCCACAGCGCTCGTCGGACTGCTCTTCACTATCGTGGTCATGTTCTCCATGCAGGGAGAGAAGATCCTGGCCGCGCCGCTGGATGTGCTGAGGGTGGCGGTTCCGTTGCTCGTCTACTTCCTGGTGATGTTCGCCGTGTCCTTCGGTGTCTCCATCTGGCGCAGGTTCCCTTACGAACTGGCTGCTACACAGTCGTTCACGGCCGCCAGCAACAACTTCGAGCTGGCTATCGCCGTGGCGGTGGGGACCTTCGGCATCGC
>CAYGQI010000220.1:0-3041 GCA_964351925.1 uncultured Anaerolineales bacterium
TCCATCACGTACCGACGATGGATCATCTGTTGGGGCAGGATATCCCGCATACCTCTGGGGAGTCTGGGTTTCAATGTCGCTGACACTTCGTACTACCCTTTCTGATGTCGCTGTGGTGGATGCCCGGCCGACTTCGAAGCCGCCGCACGGGGCGTTGCTAGGCTGGCTTGACCACCATCTCCGCCGCCCCTGCCAGAGGACCGCCCAAAGCTGTCTCGACGCTGCTGACGATCTCCCCACTGTGGACCATCTCAACAACGCGTTGCAGGTCGGGATACAGGGGTCTGTCACGGTCGAAATAGTCGACTTGGGCCCTGATGGCCCGGTGGGCGGCCTCAGTCCCCTTGCCCAAGCGGGCCTTGCTGACCGCTCTTCCCTTCTTTAGCTCGTATTCTACCACCTTCTTGTGTCTTTGGAGGGCCTCATCCTCCTCCCACGCCACTGTGCTGAACTCCAGTCCCTTCCGCCTGAAATCGAGGGCCTGGGCTGCGCAAAGCATCTCGATGGCCACGATCTGCTCCGCATTTTGCACTACCTCCCTGGCGTGCCTCGCCGCATTGGCGCTCATGCTGACGTGATCCTCTTGGTTGGCGGAGGAGGGGATGGAATCCACGCTGTCCGGATGGGCCAGCGTCTTGTTGTCGGACACCAGCGCTGCGGCCGTATACTGGGCCATCATTAGACCGCTGTTCAGGCCGCTGTCCTCGACCAGCATCGCCGGGAGGCCTGCGCTCAGTGTATTGTCGAGCAGTCGGAAGGCCCGGCGCTCCGAGATACTTCCCAGTTCGGCCACCGCAATGCTCAGCATGTCCATGGCCAGCGCCAGAGGTTCGCCATGGAAGTTGCCACAGGAGATGGCCTTGTTCTCCCTGTCCTGAGGAAGGTCGAGAAAGATGAGTGGGTTGTCCGTGGCGGCGTTGATCTCCGTCCGGACCACGAGCCGCACGAAGGCCAGGGCGTCCCGTACCGCGCCGATGACCTGGGGAGCGCAGCGAAGGGAATAGGCGTCTTGCACCCGGCTGGCCGAGTCTATGAGCTCGCTCCCTTCAATCAGATGGAGGACGTTGGCGGCGCATCTTATCTGCCCGTTGTGCCCACGAGCCGCGTGAGCCTTCTCGTGAAATGCGTCGGAGACTCCGCGCATCGCCTCCAGGCTCATCGCCAGGCCAATCTCGGCGTTCTTGACGAGCGACTCTGCATCGTGCAAGGCCAAGGCTGCCAGGGCCGCGCTGACGGTGGCGCCGTTGATCAGTGCCAGCCCCTCCTTCGCCTGGAGAGACACTCTCTGGATGCCGGCCTGGCGCATCGCGTGTTCGGCTGTCATCCGCTGCCCCTGGTAGAAGGCCTCGCCTCCGTCCGTGTCCCTGCACAGCACCAGGGCTAGATGAGCCAAAGGGGCCAGGTCGCCGCTGGCACCAAGGGAGCCTTTCGCCGGCAGAACAGGGTGCACGCCCGCGTTCAGCATTGCCAAGAGCGTGTCCAGGACCTCCGGCCTGATCCCGGAATAGCCCTTGGCCAGTGCGTTGGCGCGGATGAGCATGGTGGCTCTTACCACCTCTTCGTCCAAAGCGTCACCCACGCCTGCAGCGTGGCTCATGATCAAGTTGCGCACCAGGCTTTCTATGTCCTCCGGCGGAATCCTCACCTCGGCCAGAGAGCCGTAGCCGGTGGTCAGTCCGTATACAGTGAGTTTGCCCTCATCCACGACCATGTCGACCCATGCCCTAGAGTTCTTCACCAGTTCCCGGGCCGTGGTAGACAGCTCTGCTTGCCCGCGGTGGCGCGCGACGGTGACCACATCGTCGATGGAGAGGTTTTGTCCGTCGATGAGTAGCGAAGTGGTTTGATGGTCGGGTTCGTCCTTTGATTGGTGCGTCATTTCGTCTCCTGTCGCCACGGCGCTAGCCAGGTGGGCCGGTCCGCAGTGCAGGCCCAAGAGTGCAAAAGAGGAGCGCAGGCGGACTAGCCGCGGCTCCTCTTTCGTGGAGAGGGTGGACGACGGGGATCGAACCCGCAACCACAGGATCCACAGTCCAGTGCTCTGCCAGTTGAGCTACGTCCACCACAGCTTCTCAACTTCTTTGTTAAGCATATCACACTGCGGCAGGCATCGCAAGGCTCAGGCGACCTCTTCCACGACGAACTCGCAGACGGCATCTCCCATACCTTGCCGCTGAGGGTATTGCACGCAAATCCTCGTCGAAGGGAGCAGGACCTTGAACCAGGCGTCCCACAGGGTCTCGCAGGTGACGCAGGCCTGGTCCTGCCTGGACAGGTTAGCTCGTTTTGCGCCTTCATAGGCGGCACAGCGCCGTACCACAACCCGCGCCTGGTGGTCTGAAACCTCGTACTCAGCTCTCACTCCCGGGCCGAGCAGCAGGTCGGAGTGGGTGGCGATCATCCTCACAGCGTCGGTCAGGTTGTCTGCCTCTTTCTTGCCCAATGCCTTGAGCATGGTACGCATCTCGATACGGCCGAAAGCGGTGCGTACAGCGGCGTTGAGAGCGATCGCCTCCTCCAGGCCGAACATCTCCGCGCTGTGCAGGAACCATTGGCCGTCCCAGAAGAGCGCCAGCTTGCGCAGCATCTTGACTTTGTCAGCATCGGACAGAGGGTAGAGTTCCAAGGCGAGGCCTCGCTTTCGCTACGATACTACTCGACCAGCCTTGATCACGGTTTGCACCAGGTTGGTGCCGAACCGATAGCTCAGGTGGCGGTAGTCGGGGATGTCCAGGACGAGCAGGTCTGCCTTCTTCCCAACCTCCACGCTCCCCACTTCGTGGCCAAGACCAATGGCGTGGGCGGCGTTGATGGTGGAAGCCACTATCGCTTCCGCCGGAGTCATGCCCATGCGACGGCAGGCCAGGGCCATAATGAAGGTCATGGATTCACAGTAGCATGTTCCCGGGTTGAGATCCGTGGCCAGAGCCACCGCCACTCCCATGTCAATCATCTTCCTCGCTGGCGCATAGTGATCCTCCGCCAGCCCGAAGGGAGTGCCGGGCAAGAGCACACCGACGGTATCGGAGTCCGCCAGCAAT
>CAYGQI010000221.1:0-3035 GCA_964351925.1 uncultured Anaerolineales bacterium
CCCGTCTCCGCCACGAGGATCTCGTCACGTTTACGCAGAGCCTCCTGGCAAGCCCGCACCAGGGCATTGCCTGAGATCCACACCAGGCGCGAAGCCGAGCAGCTGCCAGAATCGGGAACCTTGAGAGTATCCACCATGGCGACCCGTACCTGCTCGTACTCCACCCCCAGTGCCTCCGCTGCCATCTGAGCCAGGAACGTCTGAGCACCCATGCCCACGTCGCAGGCCCCGCTCAGCACGGTCACCCGCTCGATTTGTCCTGCTTGGTCCAGGGCAAGCTGCACACCCACCGTGGCTTTGTCATCAGACCCCATGGAGTAACCCACGTTCTTGACGCCGCAGGTCACCGCTAGGCCCCGACGTTTGTACGGCGCTGAGGGGGCGTCCAACTCAGGCCGGATCCAGTGTCCGTCCTCCTCCTTCCACCCCGCGGCGAGGACTGCCTGCCTTAGAGTCGCTTCGACCCCCACGCCCTCTGGCATCTCATGCCCTGTGAGACCGATGGAGCCATCGTGGAACAGGTTCTTCATCCTCAATTCCACCGGGTCCATGCCCAGGGCGTCAGCAAGCTTGTTCATCTGCATCTCGTAGATCAGAGCGGCTTGTGTCGTGCCAAACCCGCGCATGGCCATGGTCACGGCGTTGTTGGTGTATACAGCGTAGGAGTCCACCTTGGCGTTGGGAACCACGTATGGTCCGGCCGCGAAGCTGGTGCCCGCCTCCAGCACGGGGACGGTCGTTGAGGCATAGGCTCCAGAGTCGGAGATAATCTCGATCTCCACCGCCGTCAGCGTCCCGTCCTTCCTGGCGCCGGTCCTGTACTTGACGTACCAGGGATGGCGTTTGCCCGTCCTGATCATCACTTCATGGCGGTCGAAGACCATCTTCACCGGACGCCGGACGCAGAAGGCACAAAGGGCCAAGAGGTGCTGGATGTGCATGTCCTCCCGGCCTCCAAAGGCACCACCGATGGCGGGCACGATCTCGCGCACCTGTTCCTTGGGCAATCTGAGCATAGGCGCGATCTGCCGCAGATCGTGGTCGGGCCACTGGGCCGAGGAGATGACCGTCACCCGGCCTTCCTCGTCGATGTAGCCGATGCCGGCATCGGGCTGCATGTACACGTGCTCCACATAGGGCGTGACGTAGTAGCTCTCCACCACCACGGCAGCCTCGGCGAAGCCCTTCTCCCAGTCACCTTTGCGGATCTTGACGTGCCGGAAGACGTTGCTGTCGCCCCGCTCCTCGTGAACGAGCGGAGCTTCCGGCTTCATGCCCTCGCGGGGATCGCTGACCACCGGCAGAGGATCGTACTCCACCTCCACCAGGCGGCGGGCCTCCTCCGCCACCTTCTCGCTCTCCGCCACTACAATGGCTATTCTATCACCCAACCAGCGGACCTTGTCCCCTTCTCCCACCAGCACCGGCTGATCCTGGATGATGATCCCGTACTCGTTCAGGGGCACATCCTGAGCCGTGATGACCTTCACCACTCCCGGCAGCGCCTCTGCCCGGCTGGTATCTACCTTGACCACGCGAGCGTGGGGAGACTCGCCCCACACCACCTTGGCGTAGAGTTGGCCCTCCATGTCGAAGTCCTGAGGGAACCGGCGGCTGCCCCTGACCTTGGTCGCGGCATCCTTCTTGGGTACGCTCTGGCCCAGTACTCGGGTGTTCATGGGGCACCTCCCTCCCCAGCCATCCGGTCTGCCGCCAGTTCGATGGCCTCTACGATCTGGTAGTAGCCAGTGCAGCGACAGATGTTCCCCGAGATGCCCTCCTTGATCTCTTCCTCGGAGGGATGCGGGGTCTTTTCCAGCAGGGCCTTGGCCGACATCACCATGCCCGGGATGCAGTAGCCACACTGGGGGGCGGTCACGTCCACGAAGGCCTGCTGGATGGGATGCAGTTGGCCAGCAGTCCCCAGGCCCTCGATGGTGGTCACCTGGCGCCCCTGCGCCTTGAGTGCCGGGTAGATGCACGAGGTCACCGTCAGGCCGTCCACCAGGACAGTGCAGGCCCCACACTCCCCTTCCCCGCAGGAGACCTTCGTCCCGATGAGCCCCAGCCTGTCGCGCAGCACGGGGGCCAGGAGATCCCCGGCCTCAACCTCTATGGAAACCTCTTTGCCGTTCAAAACCATCTCAAGAGTTGGCATCTCCACCCTCCTCCCCAGAGGCGAGCCCCAGGGCACGCGTCAGCGCACGCCTTACCAGCACCTCCACCATAGCTTTACGATACTCCGCGCTGCCCCGTAGCAGAGAGTACCGAGGCTGAGCGGCCTCCGAAGCGAGCTTCGCGGCCTGCGCCACAGCGGCGCCATCGGGCGCCCTGCCCACGAGATGCTCCGCGGCCTCGATGGCCACGAAGGGGGTCGTGGCCACAGGGCCGATGGCGATCCGCGCGCTCGTGACTGCAGTGTCATCCATCCGCACCACCACCCCGGCGTTGAGAATGGGCAGGATGAGGGCCTTCCGCTTGGCCAGCCGCTCGAAGGCACTGCCATCACCATCGGCCAACGCCCGAAAGCGCAGTTGGGTGATCATGGCCTTGGACGAATCAACAGTGGACCGCCCGACACCGCCGTAAAGATCCGGCATAGGCATCCACCTCCGCCCTGCTCGCTCCGCCACCTCCGCCTCCGCATGCAGGGCGAAGAGAGCTATCGCTCCATCGGCTGCTGGCAGGGCGTTCATCACGTTTCCGACGAGCGTCCCCACGTTCCTGATCTGCGGTCCCCCTACGGAACCACAGGCTTCAGCCAGTACGCCGGCCCGCGCCCGGATCAAAGGCAAGGCCGCCACCTCCGCGTGGGTCACACTTGCCCCGACGTGAATGTAGCCGTCCTTCTCAACAATGCGGTCCAGGTCGGGGATGCGCGTGATGTCCACCATCACCCTGGACTGGACGCGCCCTCGCTGGCTCTGTATGGCCAGATCGGTTCCCCCCGCGATGATGCGGGCCTCGCCGCCGCGAGTGTCCAGCATGTCCAGGGCCTCGTCGACAGACTGCGGAAAGAGGTAGTCATCCCACAT
>CAYGQI010000222.1:0-2991 GCA_964351925.1 uncultured Anaerolineales bacterium
TGGAGGACCTCTTCTTCGCCCAGGGATACGTGACCGCTCAGGATCGCCTCTGGCACATGGAGTTCAACCGTCGCGTCGGCAGTGGCACCCTCTCGGAGGTGCTGGGGGAGGGCACCCTGGATACGGACCGTTTCATACGGACCCTGGGCTGGAGGCGCGTGGCGGAGGAGGAGACAGACCTCCTGAGCGGGGAGGCGCTGACCATGCTGGAGGCCTACTCCGCGGGCGTCAACGCCTTCATAGACAGCCATCGGAGTAGCCTGCCCCTGGAGTTCACCATCCTCGGGTTCGAGCCGGCACCCTGGACCCCAGCGGACAGCATCGTCTGGGCTAAGGCCATGGCCTGGGACCTGGGGGGCAACTGGGAGTGGGAACTGCTGCGCGCCAAGCTCATTGAGGCTGTGGGCGAGGAGAGGGCCGCCGAGCTGGCTCCCCCGTATCCTGACGACGCTCCCCTCATCGTGCCGCCTGAGGTGGGCGGCTACAGCGATCTCCAGATGGACGGACTCCTGGCCCTGGATGCGGAGCTGGAGGGCTTGCTCGGCAGTGGCGGACCGGGCGTGGGGAGCAATAACTGGGTGGTTGATGGCAGCAAGTCAGCCACGGGGCAGCCCCTCCTGGCCAACGACATGCACTTGGGCCTGCAGATGCCCTCTATCTGGTACGAGGTCCATCTGGTGGGCGGCGGGTTCAACGTCGAGGGGTACTCCTTCCCGGGCGTGCCCGGCATCGTCGCGGGCCACAACGAGCACATCGCCTGGGGGGTGACCAATCTGGGCCCGGATGTGCAGGACCTCTACATCGAGAAGGTGAACCCGGCGAACCCCGACCAGTATGAATATCAGGGCCAATGGGTGGACATGGAGATTCTGGAGGAGGTGATCGAGGTATCCGGCCAGGATGCCGTGGTCGAGCGCGTGCAGATGACGCGCCACGGCCCCATCATCACCCCGGTCGTGGAGGATCTGGAACAGGTCGTGGCCTTCCACTGGACGGCGCTGGAGCCGAATCGGATGGTGGAGGCCTTGTTCCTTCTCGATCAGGCCAGCAACTGGGACGAGTTCAGGGCTGCCCTGGAGCTATGGGCTGTCCCTTCCCAGAACTTCGTCTACGCTGACACAGAAGGAAACATCGGCTATCAGTCGCCGGGTCTGATCCCCATACGTTCCCAGGGGCACACCGGTCTACTTCCCGTCCCCGGCTGGACGGGAGAATACGAGTGGCAGGGCTACATCCCCTTTGATGAGCTTCCCACAGTGCTCAACCCCCCAACCCATTTTGTCGCCACCTCCAACAACAAGGTGGTCAGTGACGACTACCCATACGTCCTGGCCTATGATTTCGCCCTGGCGTATCGGGCGCAGCGTATCGGGGCCCTGCTAGGGGAGAAGGACGCCCTCAGCATTGATGACTTCCAGCGGATACAGGGCGACACTTATTCCATCCCGGGCGAGATCTTCTCTCCCTACATCCTCCAAATCGAGCCGGAGGGCTTTCTCCAGGAGCGGGCGCTGAACGAGCTGCGGGCCTGGGACTACCGCTGCGATGCCGACAGCACGGGTGCGGCCATCTTCGAGGTGTTCTATCTGAAACTGGTGGAGAACACCTTTGGCGACGAACTGGGCAACGAGCTGTTGAAAGAGTATCTGGGTGGTTGGACTTGGCATCACCTCGCCCTGGAGGAGATGATCCAGCAGGCTGACAACCCTTGGTTCGATGACGTCACCACGACGGAGCGTGAGAACCGCGACGACATCGTCCTGCGCAGCTTCGCCGACGCTCTGGATTATCTGGGCAACCGCTTCGGCGATGTGCCTCATTCCTGGGAGTGGGGCCGTTTGCACGGGGCGATGTTCGTGCACCAGCCACTGGGTGAGTCGGGCATCGCACCTCTGGAGAAGATCTTCAATCGAGGGCCGGTGCCCGTGGGGGGCTCATCGGACACGGTGAATGCGGCGAGTTTCGATCCCGAAGACCCGTACGCCACGACGGATGGCGTCTCTCAGCGGCTCATCGTGGATCTCAGCAACTTCGACAACTCCCTCAGCACCCATACCACTGGCCAGTCGGGGTTGGCCTTTCACAGGCACTACGATGACATGATCCAGCTCTGGCAGGGGGTCGAGTATCACCCGCTGCTCTGGTCGAGAGAGATAGTTGAACAAAACAAGGAAGGCTTGCTCCTGCTCGAACCCCGGTAGGCCGAGAACCCCCAAGATGCGTCACAGCATGAACGGAAAGCTGGGTATCCTCGCTCTGGCAGTGGTTGCTCTGCTGGCAGGCAGCTGTGGAGGTGGCTCCGTCAGCGGCACCCCCACTTCCAGCGGCCCTCTCCCCGCCACCCCGGAGACGGCGCCGTTGGCCACTGCTACCGCCCTTCCTCCTCCGTCGGGGGAGGGGGTGGTGATGGTCATCGGCCAGCGAGGGGACGGGGAAGGCCAGTTCCAAAGCCCTCAGGGGCTCGCCCTGGATGCCGAGGGTAACCTCTACGTGGCGGACAGGGGAAACCGCCGGGTACAGGTGTTCGATCCGCAGGGTGGTTTTCTGATGGCCATAACCGACGCTCGCTTCACAGGGCCGAGAGATGTGGCCTTGGACGAGGGGGGCCGGATCTACGTCAGCGATGCCTCGGAGAGGGTAGACGTATTCGACGGCCGCGGCGATCCCCTGCAGAGCTTTGGGCAAGCCGGTTCGCTACCCAGTCAGTTCTCCCAAATAGCGGATCTGGTTGTCGATGCTGCCGGGGACCTGTACGTCGTGGACAGCGGCAACGCCAGGATTCAGAAATTCAGCATGCTCAGGGGGCTACTGTTCACTTTTGGCGATGTGGACGGAGAGGCCGAATCGCTGAGTCGACCTCAAGGTATTGCCCTGGACGCTGAAGGGAACATCTATGTGTCTGACGCCCAGAATGGACGGATTGTGAAGTATGACCCCGGAGGCAGCATTCTGCGTGCCTTCGAGACGGACATCGGTGAGCTGCGGGACATC
>CAYGQI010000223.1:0-2990 GCA_964351925.1 uncultured Anaerolineales bacterium
ATGATGCCGGCCTGCCGCTGGCCACCTCCAAGCTTCTGCCGGTTCCTGCGGGCCTCGGCTATGAAGTCCGCGGGTCCGCAGAGCACCGAACCCAGGGGAGCCGACAGGCCCTTGCTCAGGCAAAAGGCCACCGTGTCCACGTACTTGCAGATCTCCCTGACTTCGACCCCGAGATAGACGGCGGCGTTGAATACGCGCGCTCCGTCCATGAACACCGGTATCGAGTGCCTCTTCGCTATAGAGGATATCTTCTCCAGCTCAGACAGAGGCATGACGATGCCGCCGTCGCCGGCAAAGGTGTTCTCGGTCCAGATCAGACCGGTTGGCGGCTCGAACAGATCGGCGGTGCGGATGACCTGCTCCAGGCGCTCGATGTCGTAGCTGGCCCGCCCATTCAAGGGTAGGGTCCGGAAGCTCACACCCGCGATCGATGCTGGGGCTCCCAGTTCGAAAACCACCGCGTGGTGTCCCTCACCGACAACCACCTCGTCACCTGGCCGACAGTGGGTCATGAAGGCCAGGATATTGCTCATTGTTCCGCTGGTGGTCAGGAGGGCTGCTTCCTTGCCGGTGACTTCGGCCGCGAGCTCTTGCAGCCTGTTGACAGTGGGATCTTCCCCATAAAGGTCGTCCCCCAGCTCCGCTCGATATATGCAGTCCATCATCTCCGGTGGTGGAAGGGTTACAGTATCGCTTCGCAGATCGATCATTCCATGTCACCTCGTTGGGTCTTCGAGCGCAAATCGGCCGTCCTTCGTGGTCCCCCTGCATGGGACCCGTACTTGGCTCGACAGACGAATCCTGAAGGAGAACTCGTAGCGAATCTGCTTCTTCGGACTAGGACGGAGCTGGATCAATGTCGCCCTTTTCATGCTGCGCGATCTTCACAAGCAACGGTATGTCTACGTTGCCTCCACTAATGACTACTGCGATTCGGGAAGCCGGTTCCTTCACCTTCCCATGAAGGAGGGCTGCTATGCCCACAGCCCCAGCTCCCTCCACCACCAGGTGGTGCCTCTCCAGAGCAAAGGCCATGGCCTCAGCAATCTCCTCCTCTGATACCAGGACGAAATCGTCAACAAGCTCCTGAACCATGCGGAAGGAGTATCTGTTCTCCAGGCCGATACCACCCACCAAGGCATCAGCGAGACTCTCCTCCTGCTCCATCCTGATCGGTGAACCAGCCTGGAGACTGTGGTACATAACAGGTGCGCGCTCCATGGAAACGCCCACCACCCGAATCGTGTTGCTGGCGCATTTGAGCGCCAAGGCGATGCCCGAGATCAGCCCCCCGCCCCCGACCGGCACCAGCACCGTGTCTATCTTGGGCAGGTCCTCCAACAACTCGAGCCCGATGGTCCCCTGTCCGGCGATGGTAAGAGGATCGTCGTAGGGATTGACCATGGTCAACCCCTTCTCCCTCTCCATCCGGAAAGCCTCATCTTCTGCCTCATCGTAGGTCTTGCCGCAGACTGCGACTTCGCCACCGAGTGCCCTGATGCCCTCTACCTTGTTGCTGGGCGTTCCTTCCGGAATACAGATCACAGCCCTGACTCCTTCACGCCTGGCAACATAGGACACCGCGCGGCCGTGGTTGCCGGTGGAGATGGTCATGACCCCTCGCGCTTTCTGATCATCCGAGAGGCTCAGTATGTTGTTGGCAGCCCCCCGAATCTTGAAGGAACCCGTCTCCTGCAAGTTCTCCAGCTTTAGATGTACAGAGGCGCCGACCAGCTCACTCAGCAAAGGCGAGGGAACCAATGGGGTTCTCTTGGCCAGCGGGGCGATCCTCCGCCTGGCCAGATAGATGTCACGCATCGTTACATCGTCCGCTCGCATGTTGTTCTCCTGCTGGGGGTGTCTTCGACTCACCCCTGCAACTCAACGATCCACTCGTGGATGCGATCCAGTCCCTTGCGGAGGTATTCCTCGGACACACCGAAGCTGATGCGAAGGTAGTGGTCCATACCAAAGTGATCCCCGGGCACAATGTACACGCTCTTCTCTCGCATCAAGCGCTCCACCAACTCTGTGGAGTTCACATCGAGTTGGTAGCGAACGTAGGCTATGGCTGCCGCCTCAGGCGGGACCAGGCTGAACGTGCCCTCGTGGCTCTCCAGCCAGGCGTCCAGGATGGGGTAGCCCCTGCGGATGTAGTCACGCGTTCGCTGCAGTAGTCGGGGCCGCACCGCCGGCGACAGCGCAATGGCCGCCAGCTTGTTGGAGAGCATGGGGGCGCTGATGGTGACATACTCGTGACGGGCCCAGATGTCGTTCACAGTGTCCACCGGCGCCACCACCCAGCCGAGCCGTAGCCCCGGCAGGCCGTAGGCCTTGCTCAGGCTGTTCATGGCCAGCACCTTGTCGTACCGGCCCCAGAATGAGGGGGTCTGGGTGTCGGTGAGACGCTCGGCCCCGCTGTAGACCTCGTCGGCCAGCAGCCAGGCACCCACGCGCTCGGCCGCGGCCACAATGGCTCCCATCTCCGCCTCAGTCAGAATGTGCCCAGTTGGATTGTCCGGGTTGCAGACGGCGATGAGTTTCGTCTTCTCAGAGACGACGTCGCTCAGCTCGTCCAGATCGGGCGCCCAGCCCAATTCCTCTCGGAGGTGAAAGGTTCTGACTCTTATGCCGAGATTCTGGGCAGCACCCCAGATCTGCATGTAGTTGGGCAGCATCACTGCGATCTCCTCGCCCGGGGAGACCATGGTCTGGAGAGTAATGAAGTTGGCCTCGATGCACCCCACGGTCACCAGCACGTTGTCCGGTGTTGCGCCGGGGTAGAGGTCGGCGATCCGCTCCCGCAATTCGATGATCCCGTTGGTCTGGGGATAGACCAGCGGGCTGTCCAGCAGCGTTTCGAGGATAGGAGGATCATCCACGAGTTCGCGGACGGAAAGGGGGTGAACGCCGCTCTCCGACAAGTTGTACTCTACGACGTTCTCCCACTTGGACATCATCCGTTCCATGACGAAGGGCTGGAAAGTGCC
>CAYGQI010000224.1:0-2987 GCA_964351925.1 uncultured Anaerolineales bacterium
CGGTCCAGGAGCTCCAGCAGTCTCAAGGCCTTGGTGGTGCGCTCCTCCGCCTGAGCCACCTCCTGGGAGCTCATCAGCCCATGACGAAGCTTGATGCGGTTCAGTTCCAGGCTGGACTCGTAGCTGCTGAGAACGATGTCCTCCCTCCTCATCCACTCCGTCTCGTAGTTGAGCACGTCCTTCCAGCTGGGGCTGAGCAAGGCGGTGCGGTGCTCCTCCAGAGTTCGATGGAAGATCCTGTAGCCGTGTCGCTCGGGCTCTTCGAAGGCCATACTACCAGGATCGAGGAAAGGCGCCAAGGGAGAGACAAAGAGGTGAAGCTTGCCATCCTGACCATACCTGTCCAGCAACTCGCCGCAATAAGCTACGGTGTCCATCACGGACATCCGCGTCTGCTTGGGGAGTCCGATCATGAAGTAGATGTCCAGCCGCTTGCACCCGGCGCCGAAGGCCTTCTCGATGGTCCTCTCCACCGCCTCGTTGGAATAGTGTTTGCCGAAGGCGCGACGCACCTCTTCGTCGTGGGATTCCAGCGATATCTCCAGGGCGAAGTTCGGAAGGGCTTCGCCCACCCGCGCCAGGAAGTCGTCAGGCGCCGGGGTGAACAATTCCAGGGTGATCGGGTCTTTGAACACGGCCATCTCGTCGAGGAATCGATGCGCGTAGGTCATGCCTGCTTGCCTGATGTCGCCCACGACGATCATAAACCCCTTGCCAAACCCGCGGATGTTCTTCACGTCCTCGGCCAGGGCCTCGGGGGGCCGGAAAGCTGGCTTCTCACGCCCAAAGAACCGCCTGAAGGCGTATTCCGAACCACCACAGGTGATACAGTTGTGAGTGCAACCCCGACACGTGATCCCCGCGCCCATGGGGTACTCCAGCCAGTCCCTGAAGGGCATGTTGCTGGTCAAATCTCGATCCCTGAGCACCGCACGCACCATGAAGGTATGATCGATGGGGCGCAGTTCCAGCGTCTCGGGCACGTGGCTGAGGGGATTGACTCGTACTGTTCCCGCTGAGTCCCGCCAGGTAAGGTTGGGCACCTCGAGGGGCTCCCTACCCTCCCGGAGACACGACAGCAGCTGAGCCAGGGGCGCTTCCGTCGAATCCCCGCGCAGGACGTAGTCCACCTCCGGATATGCCATCAGTTGCTCGTGGTAATACGACGACGACAGGCCCCCCAAGATCACCGGGGTGTTCGGATGCTGTCGCTTGACCACCCTGGCGACCTCGATGGCGCCCTGGGCATGGCACAGCCAATGCAGCCCGATGCCGAAGGCCCCAGGATGCAGGCCCCTGATGAACCCCTCGGCATCGAAGGAAGGATCATTGATCATCCGGAGCGCCAGATTCACTATCCGGGTTCGGAACCCCTTGCTCTGCAAATGCTGCGCCAGGGTCGCAAACCCGAAGGGGTACATCTCGAACACAGGGGTGGACGGCACCACCTCGCTGACAGGTCCGTAGAGCTTCGGCTGCCTGCGAAAATCGTACACGCTGGGGGGATGTAGGATCACTAGGTCTGCTCTACCCATCACTCTGCACTCCAAGAGTCGCCACACAGGTAGGATCGCTGGTCTTCGCACCACCCATACGGGGTGCGACGCGAGGCGTCAGGGTTTGGCGTGGACGGAGGATAACTAGGCCGCCTGCTTGATCCCTCTGACGATGGCCTTGCCCAGCCGCTTGATGCCTTCGTCTATCATGTCGCTTGGGCAGGTAGCGAAGGTAAGACGCAGAGAGTCGTGGCCGCTCCCATCAGCGTAGAAGGCCGTGCCCGGGACAAAGGCAACCTTCTGCTCGACGGCCTCCTTGAACAGATCCTCGCAGTCCACCCCCTCGGGCAGCCTCACCCACAAGAAGAGCCCACCCTGCGGGCGCGTCCATGTGGTTCCATCGGGGAAACGCTGGTCCATCGCGGCCAACATGGCATCGCGACGCTGTCGGTACGTCTCCCTTATCTCTTTGACGTGCTCGTCCAGGAAGCCATCGGACACAACCTCGTAGGCCATCATCTGGTCGAAGGTGCTGGTGTGGAGATCTGCGCCTTGCTTGGCCTGGACCAGCTTCTTGATCACTTCCACAGGCGCCACCACCCAGCCCAATCGCAAGCCTGGCGCCAGGGTCTTGGAGAAGGTGCTCATATAGATGACGTCACCCTCGAAGTAGCCCGATTGCTGCCCATTC
Organism: uncultured Anaerolineales bacterium; assembly: GCA_964351925.1. Lineage (GTDB taxonomy): Bacteria > Chloroflexota > Anaerolineae > UBA7937 > B3-Chlor > JAUVXJ01. The sequence goes on from CAYGQI010000224.1 coordinate 2,188, forward strand.
TGCCTGGCGCTGAGTACAACCAGAGGCTCCAGATGTTCCCCCTCGAATCGCAGCTCACCGTAGGGATCGTCCTCCAGAATGGGAACCCCGTACTGGTGTGCCAGGGTCACCAGCCTCTCACGTCTGTTCTTCGAAAGGGTGACCCCGGCCGGGTTCTGGAAATTGGGCAGCACGTACATGAACTTGGGATGGGTCTCCACGATCTTCTGCTGCAGGACATCGACCATCATGCCCTCGTCGTCCAGCGGTACGCCGGCGTACGAGGCCTGATAAGCAGTGAAGGACTGTAAGGCTCCCACGAAAGTAGGGGCCTCCACAATGATCACGTCGCCCGGGTCCACAAGAACCCTCGCCACCAGGTCCAGACCTTGCTGGGAACCAGTGGTGATGAGCACGTTGTCCACGGTGGCCATGATGTTATACCGCGCCATCTTCTGCACGATGAACTCGCGAAGAGGCACATACCCCTCGCTGATGCTGTACTGCAGCGCACTGGAGCCGTGCTTCCTCAGCACTTTGACGCACGCTTGCTCTATCTCCTTGAGGGGGAACAGCTCGGGCGCCGGCATCCCCCCGGCAAAAGAGATCACGTCTGGCTGGCTGGTGATCTTGAGAATCTCCCTTACGATGGAGCTCTTCATGCCCTTCATACGCTGAGCGTAACGGTATTCCCACGAGGTTGCCATTTGATGGTCTCCTTTCCAAGACTGGTCAAGCGTCTTCAACTGGACCAAGAAAGCAAAACTCGCTATCCCTGGTATGGGTATAGCGAGCTATGACAGCCCCTATTCAGCCACTAA
>CAYGQI010000225.1:0-2982 GCA_964351925.1 uncultured Anaerolineales bacterium
AGATCCTGAGGGGTATCAAGGAGCGGTATGAGGCTCACCACAGACTGCACATCACCGATGAAGCGCTGCGTACCTCGGCTTACCTTGCCCAGCGGTACGTCCCGGACAGGTACCTGCCGGACAAGGCCATAGATCTCATGGACGAGGCCGCTTCTCGGGTTCGCATGTACAGGATACCCCACACGATCGGGCTGAAGGATTCTCTGCACGACCTCAGATCGGTGCGGGAGGAGAAGGAGCAGGCCCTCGAGCACAAGCAGATGGACACGGCCCTCCTGCTCAGGGAGCGCGAGGCAGCTCTCGAGGCCGAGATAGACCAGATGCGCCTGGGCTGGGAATGTTCTCCAGAGGGGACCCAGTTGGAGGTCACCAAGGAAGACATAGCCGAGGTAGTCTCCATGTGGACTGGAATTCCGGTGACCAGGATTGCCAGCACGGAGCAAGAACGGCTGCTGCGCATGGAGGAGGAGTTGCACGGGCGCATCGTTGGTCAGGACGAGGCCATCAATACCATCGCCAAGGCGGTGCGAAGGGCGCGGGCTGGGCTGAAGGACCCGCGGCGTCCCATAGGATCATTCATCTTTCTCGGTCCCACTGGGGTGGGAAAGACGGAGTCGGCCCGGGCGCTGGCCGAGTTCATGTTCGGCAGCGAAGACGCCCTCGTCAAATTGGACATGTCCGAGTTCATGGAGCGGCACACGGTGGCGCGTCTGGTCGGTGCTCCACCGGGATATGTGGGCTATGATGATGGGGGGCAGCTGACCGAGGCGGTGCGACGGCGGCCGTACTCGGTGATCCTCTTCGATGAGATAGAGAAGGCGCACCCTGAGGTCTTCAACATGCTCCTCCAGGTCCTGGAGGATGGGGCACTGTCCGACGCCAAGGGGCGCCGGGTGGATTTCCGGAATACCATCATCCTCATGACGTCGAACGTCGCCGCGGACCACCTGATGAGAGAGATGTCCGTGGGGTTCAGGCTGGCCCAGGATGAGGCCAAGAACGCTGAGGAAGATTATCAGAAGATGAAGGACAAGGTCCTGGATCAGTTGAAGAAGACCTTTCGTCCCGAGTTTCTGAACCGCATAGACGCAGTGGTCGTCTTCCGTGCCCTGACGAAACCGCAGATCAGGGAGATTGTGGAGTTGATGCTCAAGCAAGTCCAGGAACGACTCGACGAGCATCAAATGGCGCTGGAGGCTTCGGAGGAGGCCAAGGAACTGCTGGCGACCCAGGGGTATGACCCTCACTTCGGGGCCAGGCCTCTGCGACGGGTGATCCAGACCATGATTGAAGACCCTCTCTCGGAGGCCATCCTGGCTGGAGAGTACAAGCCAGGGGACACGGTGCTCCTGGAGATCGAGGACGACGAGATCAAGTTGCGCAGCAAGGAGTTGATGGAAGCGGCGCAATAGTGGACAGATCCCGGGATCCCCAGAGAGGGCAGAGTTCCTAGCATGGCCAAGGGCCGCGCGAAGGCGATCTACGTCTGTCAGCAGTGCGGGGCCCAGTCTCTGAAATGGGTGGGGCGCTGCCCGGACTGCGGCGAATGGAATAGCATGATCGAGACGGTGGAGAGTAGGGAAGCCTCTCCACCGTCTTCTATTCTTCCGCACAGCAAACCACAGCGGCTGGTTGACGTGCCCGTTGAGGGCTTCCAGAGAATCCCGGTGCCCATGGCGGAGTTCAGTCGGGTGCTTGGCGGTGGCATTGTCCCTGGCTCGGTGGTTCTCATCGCGGGAGATCCGGGAATTGGCAAGTCTACCTTGCTCCTCCAGGTCACGTCACTGATGAGTGAGACGCTGGGCAAGGTGCTCTACGTGTCGGGTGAAGAGTCAGCGCCCCAGATCAGGAGCCGTGCGGAGCGGTTGGGGATATCTGCTGAGAGGGTCTTCCTGCTGACAGAGACCGATGTGGACCTGATCATTGAGCACATGCGCCAGCTGGAGCCAGAACTGGTGGTCGTGGATTCGATACAGACGATCCATGCCCCTGAGTTGAGTTCCTCGGCGGGGAACATCAGCCAGGTCCGCGAGTCTGCCGCCCGCCTGACCGAGGTGGCCAAGACCGAGGGGGTGCCGGTGTTCATCGTGGGACACGTCACCAAGGAGGGGGCCATCGCCGGGCCGCGAGTGCTGGAGCACATGGTGGACACCGTGCTCTATCTGGAGGGGGAGCGGTTCCACGCCTATCGCCTGCTGCGCTGCGTCAAGAACCGTTTTGGCTCCACCGACGAGGTCGGCGTCTTCGAGATGAGTGGGCAGGGGATGCTGGAGGTAGCCAACCCCTCCGAGGCCTTCCTCTCCGAAAGGTCCGAGGGAACGGGTTCGGCCATCGCGGTGACCATGGAGGGCACCAGGCCTCTACTGGTGGAGATACAGGCCTTGACCAGCACCACCATCTTTGGGCTACCCCGGCGCACGGCCAACGGTATAGACTTCAACCGATTGCTGCTTCTCACTGCGGTGTTGAGTAAGCGGGTAGGTCTGCGCCTGCACGACCAGGACGTCTTCGTCAACGTGGTGGGCGGGCTGAGGATCAACGAGCCGGCGGCGGACCTCAGTGTGGCTGTCGCCATCGCCTCCAGCTACCGGGATGTGCCGGTGGCCCACGACCTGGCCATCGTGGGAGAGATCGGGCTGTCGGGTGAGTTGCGCTCCATAAGCCAGGCCGGGAAGAGACTCAACGAGGCCGCGAGGCTGGGCTTCAAACGCTGCCTGCTGCCCCATTCGGTCCGGCTGTCAAAGGACGTGCCCGCAGGGATGGAAGTGGTGAGGGCACGTGCACTGCGCGAGGCGCTCGACATCGCGCTGAGCGGGTGACGATGGCCCCCCAGTCATGCCACTACCGGGCATGCTTGAGCACCCGGAGTGCCCTCAACGTGACCCACTTGCTGGGCTTACCTTTCTCCTCGATGTCCACCCAGGTCTTGCCGTTGTAGGTGTACTCCATCTTCCAGCGGCCTTGCTGGTCCTGCTTGCCCGC
>CAYGQI010000226.1:0-2977 GCA_964351925.1 uncultured Anaerolineales bacterium
CTCCCCTCAACGCTCTCGAGGACTGGGCGGACTCCGTGGCCACCTACGTCTATCCGGCTCATGCCGAGTCCCTGCGCCCCGTACTCAGGCTGATCTCGCCAGCGCGGTGGAACTACGTCCGCGAGCAGATGCAAGTTGATCTGCCCTATCCCTCAGAGTGGATTCCCCGCTTCTACAGCCCGGACGAGGTCGCGCTGACTCCTGAGTGACGTGCCCCGATGTTATTCAGACAGCCCCTGATCCCATAGGAGGCTGTCCACCTTCGCTTCGATTTGGTCCAACTGGCTCCGCAGTCCCACCAACTCGGTCTGGGTGGGCACGTCAAGGCGGACCAGCGAGTCCTGGATCTCCTGGGCTATCCTTTCCTCGGCCGCTGCCTGTCGCTCGCGGGCGCCGGCCGCCAGCTCCTCGCGCCACTCCTGGGCCTCCGTCAGGGTGATCTCGCCCCTTGAGGCCAGGGCGTCTATCCGCTCGTGGGCGTCCTCCTCCAGCGCCCGGAGGGCTTGTAGCGAGGTCTGAAGAGGGCTCCGGAGTTGCTTCAAGCTGCCAGCTCCTCTCGTCACCAGTGCTGCGAGGAGGGAGCGAGGTAGCAAACTGCCCCGTCTGTGCTGGTCACGCAAGACTTGAGACAGAACCAGGGTGGTGATGTCGTTTCCCGTCTGGTTGTCCACGACCTGGACTTCTTCTCCATCTCTCACCAGGGAGGCGATGCCAGACAGGGAGACATACCGCTTGCCCACGGTATCGTAGAACTTGCGGTTGGGATACTTCTTGATCAAGCGCAAGGCAGACCTTTCTGCCGGCAGTGACGGCGAGGGACTCTGGCTGAGGCCCTCACGCCGAGGCATCCTAGCTCTTGACCAGCTTGTCCAGCTTCTGGTTCAGCTCGTCCAGCTTCTTCTCCACGGCCTTGAGGTCCGCTTTGGTGGGGACATTCATCCTGTCCAGCGCAGCCTCGACGCGAGAGTCGAAGTGAGCCTCCATCTTCTCCCTGCGCTTGGCCATCATGTCATCGACGAGCTTCCGACCCTCCTCCCGGGCGATCTCGCCCCTGTCCACCAGCTTGTTGATCAGGTCCTCCGCCTCGTCTTGGGCCACAGCTACGGCCCCTATGCTGGCCAGAAGGACCTTGCGCAGCGGCGCCAACACAGGGCTGGCCTTCTTCTCCTCTTCCTGCACGGGTGCTTCTTTCTTTCTCGCCATTCTGCTAACCTCCTCATACTGCGAATAAGTGAGTGTGTATGACGCAGTGCGTCATGATTCAGTATACTACCGGCCCCTGGAGAAGTCAAGTCTATCTCCACGCATCTTGCTGTGGCGCCTTGCTACCGTGTGACAGGGCCTAGCCACTTGATCGGACCGCCCCGCCGCACTGCCCGTTCGATGCGACCTGCCGTTTACTCGGGGTGCGATGCGCCGCGGCTGTAGAGTCGCTTCTCCTTCCCCTGCGCGGAAGGCACTTGACAAGATGGAGAATTCAGTGCATAATACCCTCAGTTGTCTGCGCCGAGGCTGCAGCATTTGCCGCGCGCAGCGGGATGCTGACGGTGGTCAAGGGACGCGGCATCTGAATTGTGTTTAGCCATTCTATGTATAAGGAGGTGATGCCAATGGACGAATGTAGAAGTAGCAGCACCCTGGCTCACCTCCGAGGTACGAGCTAGGGTGCCAGGCAAGGAGCCCCTGCAAAGGGGCTCTTTGCTTTCTGGTGGATTCCTATGCATTGGATCGAGACCCGCCGCACTCGCCAACAGGATACTCCAGTGCGCTGGCATTGCAGTCTCTGCCTCCGGGCTCAAGCGTCGATATCACTTGCGGCCTCCCCTCGGACAAGCTCAGGACGCGACTCTGGATGAGCCCATCGACTGCTCCAATCCAATCTCTGAACACTCCCTTCGCTCAGCGTTTGACAGGCCGCTAGGTCGTCGCTATACTGGTTGTGACGAGTCCAAGATCCAAAGGTGAACAGCGATGCGATACTATGGAACCGTGGTCCGACCGCCCAGTGAGGCGGGGAGCTACATCCTCCAGGTCACCTATGGGTGCTCTAATAACGAATGCATCTTCTGCTGTACGTATCTAGACAAACCTTTCCAGGTGCGGCCCGCCGAGGAGGTGCTGGAAGACATCGCCATGGCTGGCCGGTACATGCCGGACACACGCCGCGTCTTCCTGGCCGATGGCAACGCCCTCGTACTCACGAACCGGAGGCTGATCCCTATCCTCGATGCCCTTGCTGAGGCGTTTCCACAACTGGAGAGGGTGGGCATCTATGGCATCGCCCACGACATCCTGCGCAAGTCCGATCCCGAGTTGAAAGAACTGCTGGAGAGGAAGCTGTCCATCATCTACCTGGGCTTGGAGAGCGGCAACGACCAGGTGCTCAGCCGGGCCAAGAAAGGCGTTACAGCTCAGGAGTCCATCGATGGCGTCCGCAAGGCCCAGGCCGCAGGGTTGACCGTGTCCGTCATCGCCATCCTGGGGCTGGGGGGCGTGGACCTGTGGAGGGAGCACGCGGTGGACACAGGGCGGGTCGTCAGCGCCATGGATCCCGCATACTTCTCGCTCCTCACATTGATGGTGGTGCCGGGCACAGAGCTGCACCGTCTGGTCACCGCGGGTGAGTTTGAGGTTTCCGAGCCGCTGGAGATGCTTCGGGAGGTGAGAGTGACCCTTGAGCACATCGAGGGCGTGTCCAGCTGCGTGTTCAGAACCAATCACGCCTCCAACTATCTCCCTCTAGCAGGGACTCTCCCGCAGGACAAGGAGCGGCTGCTGATGACCATCGACCGGGCCCTGGTCGAGGGAGAGTCCATACTGAGACCGGAGTACCTGCGGGCGTTGTGAAACCTTACCGAGCGTTCTAGTCTGGCGGCCGTCCTATCCAATTGGGATGGCCGTTCGGTCTTCTCACAGCAAGGGCCACGGCCGGGCCAGATGTGCGGGCCGTAGCTGGTCGAGCAACTGCTAGGCACCA
>CAYGQI010000227.1:0-2952 GCA_964351925.1 uncultured Anaerolineales bacterium
CGCGCACACGCTCGTCGATCTCGTCTCGTGCTAGGCCCAGCAGTTGGAGGCCAAAGGCGACCTCATAGAGGAGGCTCATGGTCAGAAACTGGTTCTCGGGATCCTGGAACACCATTCCGGCCAGCGGAGGTCGCACTGACTCGCCCAGCAGTTTCCCTCGTGCCACCTCTTCCACGACGTTGGCCTCCGTGTCCACGGCACAAACCAGGCGATCCATCACCTCCACTGAACCCTGCACATGCTCATTGATGTAGTTTGCAGGGACCCTCATGGAGTGGGGGATCAGCCCCATGATGCCCTTGCAGATGGTGGTCTTGCCCGCCCCGCTGGGGCCGGTGATACCGAAGAACTCCCCCTTCTCTATCTGTAGATTAACACCCTGGAGTGCCCAAGGATTCATCTTCCCCACAAAGGCGGGGTATCTCCAGAACAGATTCTCGATTTTCACCACACTCATAGAACTACCCTCAGCTCCCCGATTATGCTTTCAACCCCGCTATCAACCCCAAGACCGCCTCGGTAAGGTTGAATCCACCCCCCAGGACGGCGACCACCAGTACCACCGAACCGATCGTCAGGACATAGTCCACCGCGTGGAAGGGCTTGACCTCGCGATATATGGCGGGCTTGGAGCCCATCTCGTACCCACGCGCCGACAGGGCATCGGATATCTCCGTAGAGCGGCGCATCATGTTGGCGATCAGAGGTACGGTCAGATAGGCCATGTCTCTGATCCTGGCAAAGATGTTCTTCTTCTGCACGTTCACGCCACGCGCAACCTGGGCCTGGCGCACGGTAGAGAAGTCGATCATGGCGATGTTCAACGAACGAAGCATCAGAGATGAAAACAGGCAGATCACATATGGCATTCGCGGTACTTTCCGCAGTGCGCCGACGACTTCGACGTCCCTGGTGGTCAGCACCAGGAGGAAGGTCATCAACACCATGGCACCGTACCCCAGCACCTTCGTTGCAGCCACGTAGACCGTCCGGTCCGAGATGATCAGGGTCAGCGGCTGGTGGAAGGGAAAGGAGGCGAACGTCCACGACAGGTTCAATGGTGTCTGGCTGATCACCAGGGCAGCCAGGACCGCTCCCACTATGCCCCAGTAGAGCTGCTTGGTGAAGAGGTAGTATCCGACGATGATACCCACGAACACTATCATGGCGACAGACACCCCGATATTGACCCGGCCAGAGTAGGTCTGACGCGAGAAGAGGATGCGAGTCCCGGGGTTTGGATTGAAGACGATCCAGCTCAAGAAAAGGCTGAAAAGCATGGGGAAGATGACCACTAGATAGGAGCGGAAAAGCCAGCGGATCACTCCACTCAGCCATAGCAGAACCAGGGCCAGGGCCACCAGCACCACACATCCCAACGGATCGGGACGCGCAGTGGAGATCATGCCCATGAGCACCAGTGAAACACCCATCACGAGCGTAAACTTGGTGATGGCGTGCAGCCCCGCCAGGGGTGAATCTACGCGCATCGAAAACAGAAAAGTCCGCACCCATTTCTGCCCCCTACCCGGGGCTCTTGAGTCTACCAACGTAGCTTCACTCATACTGTACCTCTCTGTCTCAAGAAGTTGGCTCCTGTTCGAAGCCTATCCTTTTGTCACTTCCACAACCAGATCCGACGGCCTGATGCCTGGCAGGGTATCGTCCGGGCAGGCACTCACTGCCAGAGTGACAGGCCGAAGCGCTCTCAACACCAGATAATCACCTGGCTGAATGTTAAGGTCGCTGAACATGTAGCCATCTTCATCCACGTCGCACTTGACAAAGAAACTGGCCATTCCCGTCAGTTCCTTGCGCTCCACGCCCAGCGCCTGGGATAGCAGGTCGCGGCAGCCAGGGCGCCGGTCTGCGTATATCTCCCGCCAGCACCCTGGGTAGACGATATCCACACGCAGATCCGAATGGACCTCCACGACTTCCACGAACGGGGTACCATCACCATCATACAGCTTCATGCCGGGGTCTGCGTAGAAGGTGACCTTGACGCTCTGGAACTTCTCCCACCCATTGATATTCCGGGTCAGAGCCTGGTCGAATCCCAGAAAGGTGAAATCGCCCCCTTGCCCCCCATCGGGCGAGGTGATCTTGACCTCACCGCCTTCTTCCAGTGGAAACGCCTTGGCCGTGCCCGGCGCCAGTGTGACCGAATCGACCTTGGTCCTCATGGTCCTCCCTCACCAAGCATTCTCGCCGACCATGTCGGCGCGAGATCACCACCGAGCATCATGGCCTGCTCTGCACTATCCTGAACAGTACGCCCTCCCGCCGGTGATGCAGCAAAGAACAGGAGATGGCCCTGTCCTTGACATTGTAGGCCACCTCGTCAAAAAGCAGAAGGGGGGTTCCTGGGTCGCATGCAAGCCTCTGAGCGATGCTACCCTCTGCCAGCGTGGGTACCAGTTCGGCCACGTAGTACGTAGCCCTCTCGCCCGCAAACTCCTCGAGGAAACCGAAGACATTGCCGGCCAAGTCATCGCGGGTGAAGGGCTTCTGGATCAAAGCCCTAGGTAGGTAGTCTGCGCAGTGGATCACGGGCTCGCCGTCGGCCAGGAAGACCTTCCTGATCACCAGAACAGTCTCGTGGGGTCCCAGACGAAGTTTCTGTCTCGCTCGCGCATCGGGCAGGCTTTCTTCGTACTCCAGGCAGCCAACGCTGGGCTCACAGCCCAGGGCCCGAATCATGGCCTCGCAGTTCCACATCTCCTCCACGCGAGAATCGAGGTAGGCGGCAGCATGTGTGACGTAGGTGCCAGCGCCTTGACGCCGGACCACGGCCCCCTCACGCTGGAGGTTCGCCAGGGCGGCTCTCACCGTGGCACGGCTCACGCCATACGTAGCGGCCAACTCGTTCTCTGGGGGGAGTTGCTTGCCGGGGGCAAAGTGCCCTTGACGGATCCTCTCCCTCAAGGCATCTTCGACCTGCTTTGAGAG
>CAYGQI010000228.1:0-2943 GCA_964351925.1 uncultured Anaerolineales bacterium
AACTCTTCGATGGGCAGCTTCTCCTTGGGCCGGTGGGTCAGCTTCCACTCCCCGTCCTCCACCTCGTACAGGGGCCAGTAGCAGGTCTCCACCGCCAGCTGAGTGACCTCTAGCGCCTGGTCTGTCTCGTGACGCCAGCCACGGTTGCAGGAGGACAACACATTGATGAAAGAGGCGCCGTTCGCGGCCACGGCCTTGCGGACCTTCTTCATCAGGTCTCGCCAGTTGTGAGGCGAGGCCTGAGCGGCGTAGGGTATGTCATGAGCAGCGGCGATAGCCGTCAGGTCCTTCCGATGGCGTGGTTTGCCCGGGACAACGCTCCCCACAGGCGTGGTGGTCGTCCACGCGCCGAGGGGCGTAGCCCCGGAGCGCTGGATTCCCGTGTTCATGTAGGCCTCGTTGTTGTAGCAGACGTAGAGGGCCTTGTGGCCCCGTTCCATCATCCCCGACAAAGCCTGGATCCCAATGTCGTAGGTGCCACCATCGCCTCCGAAGGCCACGAACTTGAGCCCTCGGTCCTCCATCTTGCCCTGCTTGACCAGCGAGCGATACATGGCCTCCACGCCGCTGATGGTGGAAGCCGCGGTCTCAAAGGCGGTGTGGATCCACGGCACGTTCCAGGCGGTGTAGGGGTAAATGGTGGTCGAGACCTCGAGACAGCCGGTGGCGTTGGCGACCACGACCGGCTCATCAATGGCGGTCAGGATCTGGCGCACGATGATCGGCGCCGCGCAGCCAGCACAGAGCCGGTGCCCGGACGTCAGGCGGTCTTCCTTCTTAGATAGTTCCTTCAGTTTCAGCGCTGTGGCCATATTCATTTCCCTCTGAGAAGCGCAGCCTCGTCAACCTTGCCCAGGGCACACTGTCCTTGGGCCTGGCTACTCCCGCACACCAAGGTAAGTGACCAGCTGCTTGATCTTCCCCGTCTCGGCGATCTCTGCCAAGTCGCGGAACACACTCTCGATCTGGTCAGGGGTGGTATCGCGTCCCCCCAGTCCGAAGATATAGTTGACTATCTTGCCCGGTATGTCATGGGTCTTGCAGGCAGCCGATAGTTCCATGAACAAGGGGCCGCCGAGGGCACCAAAGGAATCGGAGCGGTCCATCACACCGATCACCGCTTTGTCTCGCAGCGCATCGGCTAGTTCCTCCGCCGGAAATGGCCGAAAGACGCGGGGTTTGAGCAATCCTACCTTCAATCCCTGGGAGCGCAGATCGTCCACGACGCTTTTCGCGGTACCCGCAGTTGAGGACAGAACCACCAGCGCCAGTTCAGCGCCATCCAACCGGTACTCTTCGAAGAAGCCGTACCTCCGCCCGAACCGTTTCTCAAAGTCCGCCGCTACCTCGGGAATGACCCTGTGGGCGTGCTTCATCCCCTCTACCTGCTGTCGCTTGTGTTCCATGTAGAAATCGTAGAAATCCAGAGGACCGTAGGTCACCGGATGGTCCACGTCCAGCAAAGGCTCGCGGGCCTTGAACGGGCCGACGAAATCCCGAACAGCCTCATCATCCTCTATTTGTACTCGCTCCAGCCCATGGCTGGTGATGAAACCGTCGAACATACTCATCACCGGGAGGAGCACGTCCTCATGCTCAGCGATCCGCACCGCCTGGATGCAGTTGTCGTATGCCTCCTGAGGGTCCTCGCCATAGAGCTGGATCCAGCCGGAATCACGGGTACCCATGGAGTCGCTGTGGTCGCAGTGGATGTTGATCGGCCCCGAAAGGGCCCGATTGACCACCGCCATCACCAGGGGCGCCCTGTTGGAAGCGGCGATGTACACCATCTCCCACATGAAGGCCAGCCCGTTGGCTGAAGTGGCGGTCATCACCCTCCCCCCAGCCGCCGACGCGCCAATGCAGGCGGCCATGGCGCTGTGCTCGCTCTCCACCCTGACGAATTCCGTATCCACCTCCCCATCCGCCACGAACTGCGAGAAGACCTGTACTATGTTCGTCTGGGGCGTGATGGGATAGGCGGCCACAACGTCGGGGTTGATCTGGCGCATGGCCTCCGCCGTCGCGGTGTTGCCATCCATGGCTTCGAATCTACTCATCCTGAAAACGCCTCCTGTCCAAGGCAACTAGAGAAGCAAACTGCTACCCCTTAGCTTCCGCCTCCCCCACCATGGCGATGGCTTCGACCGGGCAGATCGAACCGCAGATGCCGCAACCCTTGCAGTACTTCAAGTGGAACCCGACCATCTCCCCGTCCTGGACATCGATGGCAGCATCGGGGCAGAAGACCCAGCATTGCAGACAGTTGGTGCACTTCTCTTTATCCAGTACGGGCCTCATCGCCCGCCAGCTACCCGTCTCGTATTCGCGCGCGTTGCCAGCCTCGACTATCTTGCCGCCAATGGGGATTGTTTTCCAACCGGCGTTCAAATCCGCCATCTAACCCTCCCGAACCTCGTCTGCCGCCCGCTGGACAGCTTCCACGTTTCGCTTCACCACCTCTGTGCCGAACTTGTCCCCGAATTGCTTGCGAGTCTGAGCGATCAGCTCCTCAACGCTCAGGATACCCGTGGCTTTGACCAAGGCGCCCAGCATTGGTGTGTTGGTGATCTCGCGTCCGAGGGTCTCGAGTGCGATCTTCGTGGCGTTCACCGTGAAGACCTTGCCCGTGCGGAACCCCACTATGTCGCGAACTTCAGCTGGCGATTGGTCGGTGTTGACCAACAGAACCCCATCCTTCTTCAGGCCTTCAGCCACGTTGACGGCCTCCAGCAACGTCGGGTCCAGCACGAGAACGATGTCTGGTTCCTGTATCTGACAGTGCCTGTGGATCGGTTTTGGGCTCGTGCGCGTGAAGGCCCTGATGGGCGCGCCGGCGCGCTCTGGGCCGTAGTCGGGAAAGGCCTGGAAGTACAGTCCGCTGTCCAGGGCAACTTGGGCCAACATCTTGCCGGCGGTAACCACGCCCTGGCCTCCACGCCC
>CAYGQI010000229.1:0-2884 GCA_964351925.1 uncultured Anaerolineales bacterium
CACATACTTGTAGTAATGCGTCCCCTCGGGGAAGGTGTCCTGGCCGTCGTTCAGCTCCGCGTCGAAGGTGACCTCGGTGAGCAGTTCATGCTCGCCCTGTGGCCAGTCGGTGACCAGGGCGTAATACAGCCGGCACACCTGGCCCTCGATGTCGGTGTCCAGGGTGGCGAATTGGGAGAAGGGCACATCTTCGCCGTTCATGGTGAGAACCAGGGCGATGTGTTCCCAGTTCTGCTCCAGTATCTCCTGGGAGGTGGTGCACCAGCCATAGACCCAGAGCACGTCTCGAGAGCTCTCCAGGGCCACGGTGTAGAGGTAGGTCTCGCCCGCCTGGGAGGTCACGTCGTACGATTCCTCGGCCAGCTCCTCCAGCCAGGGCGCTCCCGCTGCCATTGCGGCCTCGGACTCGAGAGCGGAGCCGATCCGGGGCTGGGATGCTTGCTCCTCTGCTGGCGTGGGAGTCGCCTCCTCTTCTCCCTCCCCTGGCTGCTCGTCCAGGCCTGTACCCTCCTGCCCTTCACCTGCGGAGCAGACGGTCACGTCGTCGCGGTCCACACAGGAGGCGAAGTCTGCCGACGTCAGCCGGTCCAGCGCCGCCATGGCCGCATCGCCGTTTTCCCCCAAAACGATTATGGACACCCCGTCGGCGGCACGGTGGACCACGAAGAGGGTGGTGTCTAGGAGTGGGATGCTCCCCAGCCCCTCCACGTCGATGGCGTCTCGGGGCTGCTCTTCTTCCTCACTCGTGGGCGTGGGGGTGGGTGTCCCCGCTTGCTCTTCAAGGATGGTGATGGTCACGCCGGCATCTTCCAGGTACTGCTGCACCGGCTCAGAGTCGTCGAAGGTCCCCACCAGGATGGCATCATGATCGGGCTCGGCCGCGTCGCTCATTTCCAGGGTGATGCCGGCGAGGGCCACCACTTCCTGCAGGGGGCCGCTCTTGGCGACGAGGCGGGGATCCAGGTACTCGCCGGAGATCTGCACCAGGTCCACCGGCCGCTGGAAGAGGTAGGGGAAGTCCCTCAGATTCCACTCTCGTGGGGCGGCCATCAGCCAGTCGGCCACATTGCTCAGAAAGCGGTCGTTGTCCCCTACGGTGTGGTAGGGCGCGGTGAGGGCCGTGAGGTCGCCCAGGGCCAGCACGCCCTCGTCGGCGGAGAGGACACCCGCCGCCAGATCACTTTCGCCCGTTCGCTTAGCAGAGAAGGTGTTCTCGTCGCCCTGGAGCAGGGTCAGGCCGTCGCTCCGCACCGAGTGGGCGGCGAAGAAGACCACGGTCTCCAGGCCCTCGGTGAGGGGATGGTCGGCGTTGCCCACCCTCAGTTTGACGTTGCGGTAGTTGCCCTCGTTGTCCACCTGGTTGTAGAGATAGTCGTCGAAGTAGACCACGCCCAAGGGGCCAGCCAGGCTGTTCATGGCGGGGATGGCGCTGTCGGGGAAGAAGACCTGAGCCAGATCCAGCGTGTCCTGCTCCTCCTCCGGCACGGGGACGGCGCGCGTGGGGTCAGCCACGAGCAACACCCTGCCGCCGCTCTCCACAAAATCCGCGACTGCACTGGCCTCTTCCTCTGAGAACAGGTATGTGGGTGCCACCACCAGGTAGGCGATGGCGCCACGGAGCTGAGAATCGAGGTAGGAGGTGAATCCGTCGTAGTTCTCGATGGTACCGCCGCGGGCCCTCAATCGATCCTGGAGAGGGGTGAGGTCGTCCACCTCCAGGTTGCTGTTGTGCGCCAGATCGAGAACCACCCGGCCTGCCGCCTGCGCAGGCTCGTCCAGCACGGGGCTGTACTCAGGCAGGGAGACCTCCAGTTGGCTGTCGTCCATCTCCGGGATGAGGGGCGCGGTGTACACTCCCCGGTGGAACCAGACCCACCGCCAGGCGATGGGCAGTAGCAATAGGAGTACGGCGATGGCGACTTTGGTTCTCCCTCTCATGGTGTCCCTCCCAGTTGCAGGTCATAGAGGAGGTAGGCCCCCGGCGGCAGGATGCGCTTCCCTGTGAGGGGGTCTGCCGCGCCGACCCAGGGCTTGATTTCTCCGTAGGCGCCCTCGGTGAGTTCGGCGAAAAGCTGGGCCGGCAGGTCCACCACCCGGTAGTGGGCGATGCCCGCCTGGCTGGCGGCGGTGCGGATGGCGTCGGTCTCGGTGCCCAGATGGTCGATGAGACCGAGACCCATGGCCTGGCGACCGGTGTAGGCCAGCCCTTGAGAGAGCTCCACCCGCGAGATAGTGATGCGCTCCCCGCGCTGACTGAAGACCGTCTCCAGGAACTCCTGCTTGATGGCCTCGATGGAGCGCAGGAACTCATCCCGGTTGCTGGCGGTCAGCTTGAAGGGGCCGCTGGCCAGGATAACGTCGTTGACGCCCAGGTCAGGAGGGACGTAGCCCCACACGCCCACGTTGCCCACCGTCGATGAGGGCTTGGCATAGATGGGATCGGTGCCCATGGCCATGTAGAAGCCACCGCTGGCGGCCATGCTGTCGATGGAACCTACGACCGGCATCTCACGGCGTAAGGTCTGTAACTCCATGTAGAGTTGCTCGCTGGCAGCCACCTCACCGCCTGGGGAGTCCAGCTGCACCACCACGGCAGCTATGTCGGGGTCGTTGCGCGCCGCCTCGATCTGAGCCAGAACAAAGTCCGCGCTCTCTACGTAGATATCTCCGTAGAGCCGAATCACGCCCACCGCAGGCTGCGGCACCATGGTCTGCGCCAGCCAAAGGCCCACCAGGAGTGGCGCGACTCCCCAGAGAAGGGCGCTACCCAGGCGCCGGAACCCGGAGGGAGAGGAACTGTTCTCTCCAAGAAGCCCAGCTAGCCCTCTTCGCAGCTTGCTGCCGGTCTCCCCTTTACCTTGTTGTTGACTTTGGGAGGTGGGTG
>CAYGQI010000230.1:0-2856 GCA_964351925.1 uncultured Anaerolineales bacterium
GGTTCGTAGTGCGCGCTTCAGCGCGTCTCGAAGGGCTAAAGCCCTCACTACGAACCCGTCACTGGCCCACGCCCAGGAAAGCATCCTGAGTAGTCGCGAAACGACGTATCGAAGGGTGCGGTGTACGCTCACCCCCACCTCCAATCCTCCCCCATCCAGGGGGAGGAGGAACAATCTGGTGCCGTCGCTTCTCTCCCCTCCCTCGAGGCTAGGCCTGTCCTGAGTTCATCGAAGGAGGATCGAGGGGAGGGTGAAGGGCTAAAGCCCTCACTACGAACCCGCCATCAAAGAAAGTAGGGGCGACCCGGCGGGTCGCCCCTACCACGCGACACTCCCGGAAGGTTCTGCCGTTTTTCCAGGTCCGCAATGCCTCCATCCTTTGACACGCCGGACACCATCGCCAGCGCTCTTTTGATCTATCATCTCGCACGGGCTATAATCTCAGAGAATATTCCTCGGCTCGTCACATCTAGCAGGGAGAGACACAACTGCGGAGGTGTGGTTTATGCCCCGAGACGGAGCCAACGAGGATCGTGGATCCGGGGAGCTTCAATCGGGCGGAGCCTTCCAGCAGCTATTTGAGAGCTTCCCAGGGGCCGCCATAATCACCGATCCAGGAAGCGGCACCATTCTCGACGCCAACCAGATGGCGTGCGACCTCCTGGGCAGGCCGAGAGACGAGATGCTGGGGCTGGATCAGTCTCGCCTCCACCCAGCCCAAGATGCTGAGCAGTACAGGGTGCTCTTCCAGGATCGCCTGCCCCGCGAGCAGGCGGTCAGGGGTGAGATCGGCATCTGTAGGCCTTCCGGTGAAGTGGTGCACGTGGAGGCATCGGCCAGCATGCTGGACCTGGCTGGAAAACGCGTCGCCTGCACCCTGTTCCTCGAACGGCCCGAGACAGCTCTCGGGCGCTCCCACGACCAACTCCTCGCCCTCAACGCCGTCGCCAGCACGGTGGCCGGATCACTGAACCTGGACGAGATTATGAACCGAGCCCTGGATAAGGTGCTGGAGGTGATGAAGGTAGAGGTGGGGGTGATCACGTTGTCGGATGCTCAGACAGGGGAGATGACGCTCGTCACCCACCGCGGTCTGAGCGATGAATTCGTTGAGAACATGCGGAGGCAGAGGCAAAGGGTGGTTGGACAGTTAGCCGATACCATCCCCGCCAGAGAAGAAGCCATTTTGATACAGGATCTCCGTAGAGACCCGCGCGCGGCGGTTTTCGGAGGGGACTTTGAGAGAGAGCGATTGCACTCGAGTGCGGCCGTGCCCCTGCAATCGAAAGGGAACGTGGTGGGCATGCTGGCCGTGATCAGCCGTGAACCCCACATGTTCACCCCTCAGGATGTGGAACTACTGACCTCCATCGCAAGTCAAATCGGAATGGCAGTAGAGAACGCCAGGCTCCACGATGAGACTAGAAGGCGTCTCGAGGAACTCTCAGCCACCGAGGAGATCATGGGAGAGCTCTCCTCCACCCTCGACTTTGACAAAGTCATCCAGCTGGTTCTGGACAAGGCCATGGAGACCACCAACGCCTCTGCAGGTTCCATCGATCTGGTATCTGACGATCGCTCTCATCTGATCTGGCTCGCCCATCGAGGCTATCCGCCCCAGGTTGCGATACAGTACCCAGAGTTTAACAGTTTGGAGAGGGGCATTATCGGAAGGGTCGCCAGAAGTGGGCAACTCGCCCTGGTCGACGATGTCAGCAAAGATCCGGACTACATGGACGTTGTCCCCAGCACGCGCTCTCAACTCACCGTCCCCATCGTGATCGAGAATGCCGTGGCAGGCGTGATAGTGCTGGAGAGTCCGAAGCGAGGAGGCTTCACCCAGGAACACGCAGACTTCGTGCAGCATCTCGCAGAACACGCTGCCGTGGCTATGGGCAACGCTCGGCTCTACCAGCGTTTGAGAGAATCCGAAGAGCGCTACCGGGCCTACGTGGAGAACGTGCCAGACGCCATCTGGGAGGCCGATGCCAAGGCCCGCTACACCTACTGGAGCCCTCAGGTGAACAGCCTCACTGGCTACTCGCCCGAAGAACTGCTCGGGCATACTCCGTACGACTTCCTTGTCCATCCCGATGATGTAGAGGACTTGAAGAACCGTATCCGCCAGATGACAGAGGAGGGCAGACAGGAGTACGTCCTCAAGCATCACGCTCTTCGCAAAGATGGATCGCTCTTCCAGATGGAGGTCAGCATCAGACCGATGTGGGACGAGCACGGCAGGCCCATCAGCTACGGAGGTGTGGCCAGGGATGTGTCCGAACAGATGCAGCTCCAGGAGCAGTTGGTTCAGTCCGCCAAACTGTCCGCTATCGGTCAGATGATCTCTGGCGTGGCCCACGAACTTAACAACCCCTTGACCACCGTGATGGGCTACACGCAACTCCTCCAGGCTGGCGATTTGGACGAGAGTGTCAAGGCCGATTTGCAGAAGATCTACGACGACGCTCTGCGAGCCCAACGGATCGTGCAGGACCTGCTCACCTTCGCTCGCCAGAAAGAGCCACAGCGCAGCCCCACAGATGTCAATGAGGCCATCGAGCGCACTCTGGCCCTGAGATCTTACGAACTCACGGTGTACAACATAGAGATAGTCACTGAACTCCAAGAGAACCTGCCTTGGACCATGGCCGACGGCTATCAACTCCAGCAGGTCTTCCTCAACATCGTCAACAACGCCTACCAGGCCATGTATCAACAAGGGGGCGCAGGCGTACTGGCTGTGCGAAGCGAGTGCATCGGCGAAGACAGTATCCGCGTCACCTTCACCGACACAGGCCCGGGCATTCCCCCGCAGGTGTTGGAAAGGATCTTCGACCCTTTCTTCACCACCAAGGA
>CAYGQI010000231.1:0-2834 GCA_964351925.1 uncultured Anaerolineales bacterium
TTCTCGGTTCTTAGTGGCGCATACCTCTTGGACGGTCAGGCCTCACGCGCGAGGAGTGGTAGCGCTTTTGCCTCGGCAACCAGACTCTCCGTGCTTATCTGACGCATGTAGTAACTCTAGCGCGCAAGAAGAAGTTCTCCGGGTATTGTCAGCTTCATGGAGCCCGGAAGGAGAAGAAGGCGTGACGGCGACGTAGCCGCCGGTGCACCTCCGGGCAGGGTCTTCAAGGAGATCTTGCGATGGCTACACTGCGCTTCTACTTGCTGGGTGCGATGGACATCCGCCACGATGGAGAGCGGCTGCCCAAGCCTGCCACGCTCAAATCCCAGTCCCTGCTGGCCTACTTGATCCTCCATCGTCACAGGCCACAGTCCCGGGATCGGTTGGTGGGGCTCTTCTGGGGAGAGCGCCCGGAGCGCAGGGCGCGTGGATCTCTTTCTACGGCTCTCTGGCACATCCGTCGTTGCCTCCCTGAAGTGTGCGTGGACAGCGATCCCCAGACGGTTCAGTTTGACCCCGAGAGAGGTCTTTGGGTGGACGTGGAGGCGTTCGAGTCCTCTGTCTCCCAGGATGACATCTACGCCCTGCAATCAGCGGTAGCACTCTACCGCGGGGACTTCATGGACGGCTTCTACCATGACTGGGTGATCGATGAGCGGTACCGGTTGGAGACGCTATTCATGGAAGCGCTGACGCGCCTGATGGTCGGGCTCGAGGCAAGGGCAGAGCACGACTCGTCATTGACTGTGGCCATGCGGCTGCTCGAGCGAGACCCCTTGCGCGAGGAGGCGCACCGGCTGGCGATGCGAGCTTACTGCCGTCTGGGCCAGCGCAACGCTGCCCTGGAGCAGTACCGTCGTTGTTGTGAGATTGTGCAGGAGGAGCTGGGCGCAGGTCCGATGGTGGAGACCACCGAGCTCTACGAAGAGATCATGGAAGGGCACTTCCCAGTGGGCCCAGTGCCGGACGTTGTTCCCACCACTGTGGCCACGATGGCACCCGCGCCTGTCCCCGGGCACAGTCCGTTGGACGTGATGGCACGTAGCAGGCTGATAGGCAGGGACGACGAAATGGCGTTCCTGAAAGAATGCTGGCACCGAGCGGAGGAAGGACGGGGAAAACTGGTGCTGATGAGCGGAGAGGCGGGCGTGGGCAAGAGTCTCCTCGCGGAGGAGTTCGCCAATCGCCTTCGTATCCAGGGCGTGCGCGTCCTATGGGGCAACTGCTACGAATACGGCAGGGCTTTGCCCTACCAACCCGTTGCCGAGGCCCTGCGAACGGTTCTGGCGGGCCTGACATCGGAGGAACTGGCGGACTTCCCTTCCTGGTCGCTGGAGGAGGCAGCCCGCCTCGTGCCGGAGGTGTTGGAAAAGCGCGCCGGCCTGGAGGTCACGCCCCCGATTTCCTCGGACGAGCAGCGAGCGCGTCTCTTTGAGGGAGTGGCCCGTGTGTTGACTGGGCTCTGTTCTTCTGCAACTATCCTGATCGTCCTCGAGGACCTTCATTGGGCCAGCGGGTCCACGCTGCAACTGGTGCACTACCTGGCCAGGCGACTGACTGATCATCGGGTCCTAACGCTGTGCAGCTTCCGGTCCGAAGAGGTTGGGCTAGAGCACCCCTTGCAGGGTCTCCGGCGGCGCTTGGTTCGGGACGGGCTGGCAGTGCTTCTGCGGGTGTCACGCCTCTCATCGGCGGCGGTGGAAGCGGTCGTGATGGAGATGTCTGGGGCGGGCGATGAGGTCCTGCCCCTGGCGAAGCGGCTGTATCGGGAGACGGAGGGCAACCCTTTCTTCTTGATAGAGACCATCAGAGGTCTGTTTGATACAGGCTCTATCCGCCTGGAGGGAGGGACCTGGAGGGGCGACTTTGCCGGGATCAGCGAGGGAACACTCGCCTTGCCTACCAGCCTGAGTGAGGCCATAGAAGCACGGGTCCAAAACGTGAGTGAAGACGCGCGGGAGGCGGTGCGTCTCGCAGCGGTGCTTGGTCGCGAGTTCGACTTCGAATCACTCCATGCTGTGTGGGGCCAGGGTGAAGGGGCGACGTTGGAGGCACTGGACGAACTGCTGCGCCATCGACTGATAGACGAGGGCAGCGGCGACAAGAGACGGGACTACGTCTTCAGCCATAACAAGATCCAAGAGGTCATCTACTCCTCGATGTCGCGCCGCCGACGGCAACAGGCGCACGCACTCGTGGGGACGACGATGGAGAATCTCTATAGTGCCCAAACGGAGGAGTTGGCTGGCGAACTAGGCTTCCACTTTCAGGAGGGACGTTACCACGACCGGACGCTGACAGAGAAGGCGATTGGTTACCGCCTGCAAGCAGGGGATCGGGCACGTACCTTGTACGCCCACCAGGAGGCTATCGACCACTACGAGCAAGCTCTCGCGCTGTTGAAGGAAGAAATGCAGTATGAGAAGGCTGCGCGGACGCTGATGAAGCTGGGGCTGACACATCACAATGCCTTCGACTTCCCGCAGGCGCGCGAGGCTTTCCAACAGGGGTTCGCGCTGTGGCAGCGGGCGGGCGACGCTCAGCCCTCGGTCACGCGTCCGCCAGCACCTCACGCCCTCAGGGTGGCCTGGCACGTCTTTGCTCTCGACCCGGCCATGGCCGAGGACTTTCCTTCCGTCGAAGTTGTGAGGCAACTCTTCAGTGGCCTGGTAGACCAGAGCCCGGAGATGGACGTAATACCGGATGTGGCCCGAAGCTGGGATGTGTTAGAAGGCGGACGTACGTACGTTTTCCACTTGCGGGACAACGTGCGCTGGAGCGATGGCCAGCCGGTGACGGCCGAAGACTACGAGTATGCCTGGAAGCGGGTGCTG
>CAYGQI010000232.1:0-2827 GCA_964351925.1 uncultured Anaerolineales bacterium
AGAAAAGGGCTTTACGATCCGAAGACCTTCATCGCCCACGCGGCGTTGCTGCGTCAGGGTTTCCCCCATTGCGCAATATTCCTTACTGCTGCCTCCCGTAGGAGTCTGGCCCGTATCTCAGTGCCAGTGTGGCTGACCATCCTCTCAGACCAGCTACCGATCATCGCCTTGGTAGGCCTTTACCCTACCAACTAGCTAATCGGCCGCAGGCCCATCCCGAAGCGCCGGAGCTTTAATCCGCCAACCGAATGACGGACCACATGCGGTATTAGCTACCGTTTCCAGTAGTTATCCCCCACTTCGAGGTAGGTCACCTACGTGTTACTCACCCGTCCGCCACTAACCAACACAGCTCTCGGTCTCAAGCTAGAAGCCTTTGACCAATCGCGAAGTGTTGGTCCGTTCGACTTGCATGTATCAGGCACGCCGCCAGCGTTCATCCTGAGCCAGGATCAAACCCTCCGTAGACAATTCTCTCAAACTTTGGAGCCCCTAGCTGTGCAAGCTTCCTACCACTCTTCGGTTGTTAAGGTTCAGATGCAACTATGAGTATAACACAACTACCACACTTTGTCAAGCAAACCGAGCAGTTCCATTCTCGGCTTCGACACTAGTATAGCAGATAATCTGCGAGTTGTCAAGTACCCGGTATCGCAACCAGCTGCTGCCCAGCACGGCGCGTCCTCCAGGAGCCCATGCACCGCCGGGAACGCAGGCCACGGCAGGCCGTGGTGTATCGTTACCTCCGCCACTCACGTGAACCTCTCGCCAAGGCCAATCGCAGCCGCCGCGCCGTCACAGTCCAAGCGGGACATTCGAAGCCGCCAGAACCATCATCATATAGATGCCCCAGTGGATGACCACCGAGGGGAGAACTGATCTGCTCTCCAGGTCTATGTATGCAAAGGCTGCCCCACCGAAGATCGTGCTCAGCGTCTCCAGCTCAGGCTTGCCTAGGTGCATGATCGCGAAGGGAATGGCCTGAATCCAGATGGCGAGAGGTCCGAAGCGCTCCTTCAGACCGAAGAGCATGTACCCGCGGAATATGAACTCCCAGCTGAACATGTACACGCCCAGACGCAATGCGAACTCCACAAGCCCACGCGAGTCGGCCTCCCTCAAGGTAT
Source organism: uncultured Anaerolineales bacterium (assembly GCA_964351925.1). Classification (GTDB taxonomy): domain Bacteria; phylum Chloroflexota; class Anaerolineae; order UBA7937; family B3-Chlor; genus JAUVXJ01. The sequence continues at coordinate 1,128 of CAYGQI010000232.1, forward strand.
CGAGCCCATAGTACTGCCGAAACTCCGTGGTGCGCACCAGGCCGGCGATCACCACAGCCATCAAAACGATCCCCAGCAGGGAGAACAGTGCACCTTTCCTCCTGTTGCCCAGCCGCAGGCCGAAGGACCGAGGATCCTCCCTCAAGATAAGCACGATGATGCCCAGAGGCACTAGGCCATAGAACACCAGGCCCGACAGGGTCTCGTCGCCCAGAACTCGGTGGTAGTGACTGACGATGAGAAGCAGGGTGGAACTAATCAGGATTATCGCCGCTCTCAGATCGGACTTATTCCCCAGCATCTTCCCCTCCCATCGCTCTCTACCGTCCGCCCTCCTGCCCCCTTGGCCCATGAAGCTGCACAGCCAGACACAATCAGTAGGTAAAGCGAGCTAAGTTCCCTCCTGGAGCGAATAGGATCCCCAGCTTGTCCATGTCCGTGTTCAACTCGTATGCCCAATTGACCAGCAGCAACACGATGATCAGCACGCTCAAGGTGACGCGCCGCCGAGTCGCGCGCCTCAGTTCCGGGTCAGCGGCGTTCAAGTCTCCCAGCGTTCGGGACACAGCCAGCACTCCCTGCACGGCGAAGACGGCCAGTAACGGCACCATCACCAGGTGGAAGCGGGCTTCTGCCATGATCAGCACGTGGATGCCGACTAAATAGGAGCACAGAAGATAAACCAGCGCCCTGTCTCTGGTCACCTTGCTGAGCACCATGCCTGGAATGCTCAGGAGCAGCACCACCACCCACGGCAGGCAGATCACCAGGAAGACCAGCGTCAACACGTGGGCCGGCAGCTCCCCCAGGAAGTTGTTGGAGTAGAAGTACAGCAACAGTCTCTTGTCCAGACGAAGGAAGTGCGACAGCTTGCTGAGCAGCAGCCACACGGCCCGAGCAGGGTCCTCCCGGATGAACCGCAGGCCCTCCTGCATGCCGACCTCATTCGTCGCCTTCTCCGTCTCCAGATCTGGAGAGTCGAAGGCACCGAGTCGTTCGAGGAATTCCACGGCGATGGGAGAGTCGAAAGTGCCGCTTCCGTGCGGGTGGTAGCCCAGGTAGAGGTTAAAACCCAGGCTCGATTCCACGAACACGAACTCGCGGTACAGCAATGAGTTCCTGATGCTCCAAGGCATCGTGAGAGCGATCGCCGGCAGCAGTATCAGCACCCAGTTCTTGACCGCCTCCCTGCTCCTGCCGCCGTAGTACCACAGCCACGGCAGGATCAGAACCAGGAATCCACCAATGACCGAACGGGTAAGAATGGCCAAGCCAAGCAGGACACCCAACAGCAAGAAGCAGGACCTGCTGGACGTGTCGGCGGCTTTCATGAGCGTGAGCGCTGCCAGCGGAACGAGAAGGAAGAAGATGTTCTCCGTCGCCAGACCCAACGGATAGAGCAGGAACAAAGGGTAGAGAGCCACTACCCAGGCTGCCGCCTGCCCTACCCTTGTGCTGAACAACCTTCGGCCAACAGCATAGGTGACAAGGGGCAGAAGGGATGCGACGAGCGCCTGGATGATCCTGGCTGCAACAAAACTGTGGCCCAACACTGTATAGATGGCGGCCAGGAACACGGGGTACAGGGGAGCTCTCGCCGCCGTCGGGATCCCCCCGTACCACGAGAAGCCCTGACCCAGCCTGATGTTCTCGGCCAGAGCGTCGTACTGGAACATGTCGTCTAGCGCGATCCCCATGTC
>CAYGQI010000233.1:0-2799 GCA_964351925.1 uncultured Anaerolineales bacterium
TCACCAACGGGGCGGCCAAAAGGGCCTTGGCATACATAGTCTGCCCGAAGGCGATCGTCACGATGGCGCCCAGGGCGATTGTCAACTGGACAGAGTACTTGTCTCGCTGCTCGATCCGCCTCTTGATTTCGTCACGCGCCTCTTTCCGCAACTGCTCAAAACGAGCAAGTGCGTCTTTCTCACTCATTGGTCACCTCCCTTCGGTCCCCGACGGCCTTCCGCAAATGCCCAGCATGTCGCTCAATCTGCGAGTAATTCGCAGCAACGTCCCCCTGCCCAACGCGCACCCAGCACGGCTTCCCGTATTGTACCCGAAACCACCAACGCCTGACGCCGGCCCGTCCCACTCCCCCCTGGCCGCCGGGTGCCCCGGCCGCAATTGCACACTCGAGCGCACAGTCCACCTGTCGGCCGCGGCCAGGCCGCACTCTCCTGCTACTCCCCCGCGACCGTCTCGCCCTCCCCGACAGAGAGCTCCGTCGCCGTGTAGTCTCGCTGGAGGACACAGTACTCGCCCTCTTTCTCCACCCAGCTCTCCGGCACCCAGCGGCTCTCGCCCGTCTCGGTGGTGCACCAGATCCACCCCGGCCACTCACACTCCCGCGGCTCCCACCTCAGTCGCTCGCCCTTGGGCAGCGTCAGCGGCTCCGTGTATGGCGACTCATACGACTTGACGACCCTGTACCTCTCCGACACCGTACTTCCTCCGTGCGTCGCAGGTCGCAAAGGCCCGGCGCACGGTGCGCCCCCACGTGCTCACTCTTCTGGATAGGTGTCGAACAGACGCGCCTCCCCTACCTCACCATCCGCTCGACCCTCTGGTAGCTCCCCCGCCGTCCCCCTCGCCGCGCTGATCTGGACGCTGGTCAGCCCGCTCCGCACCTTGCTCAGGAGCACGCTCAGTTCGTCCCGGGAGTTGGTCAACATGGTCAGCGCCCGGGAGAACCGCCCCTCCAGCTCCCCCTGCGCGGCCTGGATGTGCTCGTCGGCGCTCCGGAGGTAGGCGTCCAGCCGCTGCATGTCTATGCTCTGGGAGGTCTTCAAGATGGTCTGGAAGACCAGCAGCAGATAGGGCACGAACATGCTGTACCCGATGAGCACCACGTTGAGCTGGAACACTTCGGCCTGGACCCCCGTGGAGAGGTCGTACACCGCGTCGGGCACGGCGGCGATGCCGAAGTTCACCGTCACGTTGGGGTCGATGTACTTGCGGACCTCCTTGGCCTTGTCCAGCACCGCCTTCTCGATCTGGGCCTTCAGCCGGCGCTGCTCCTCCAGGTCCTCGCAGGCGGCGAACTGCTCCAGCAGATGGGTGGCCGGCCACTTGGAGTCGATGGGCAGGAGCAGGTTGTTGGGCAAACGCAGGGCGAACTCCACCGCCTTGTCCCCCACGCGGAAGTTGCGCACCTGCCACTCCTGGGGCAGATTGGCGAACACCGTTTCCAGGATGTTCTCCCCGGCCATGCCTTTGGTCTGCGTGCCCGCGATGACCATTTCCAACCGCCGGATGGAGTCGGCGGTCTGGCGCTCCAGGTCCTGGCGGGCCCTGGTGTAGGCATGTAGCTCCGCCAGGCCCTGCTGGATATTGGCCACTGCCTGACTGACAGGCTCCAGTTGGGAAAGCTTCTCCGAGATCACCGCGGTCTGAACGTCCTGCTGGGAGGAGCGCAGTTGGAGGTACTGCATAGCCAGCAACAGGAGGACCGCACCTAGCAAGAGGACGACCAGCACGATGAGGACCAGCATCAAGGGATCCACGAAGCTCCTCCTTCTCCAGCGAGGCAAGTCAGGGACCCAAGGCGAGCCCCTGCGAAGAAGAGGTCAAGTAGTGCAGGCCCGCCCTGCACCCCTGATGGTAGTATACCACAAAGGGGCTTGCCTGTCAATACAGGCCCCTGCTAGACAGCAAGAACGCATCCTGAGCCACGCCCTGAGCTTGCCGAAGGGTAGCTACGAAGCGCGGCGAAGCAGCGTATCGAAGCCTGCCCTGAGCCCGGTCGAAGGGGGTGCGTCACGGACGTCCGGGTCCTCCCCCATCAAGAGCAAAGACCGACATGAGGACTAGAAAACCAGAGACACGGTCCCCAGGTCTTCGAGGCCATCTTCCGTGACCCGGTAGACCACTACCGCTGCCCCGTCATAGGCCAGTTCCGGGGGAACGACCACCAAGTAGTCGTCCCGCACCACCTCACCCTGCGCCCAGTGCGATGTGGGGTAGAACCCCCACACAGGATGAGCATGATCCTCCTGCACCAGCTCCCCATCGAGGAAGAGCAACTCACCCCTCGCCGTGGGACGCAAGGACACCGCATAGTCCGCCCCCGGCATCTCCTCCGCCTGCCAGTACAGAGCCAGATGCAACCCCTCAGCCGCAGGCAGACGGTCGTACCCCAGCAAGACCAGCCCATCTCCGACGGCCGCATCCACCATCTCGTCCATCTCGGCCGCTTCGCCCCCCGGCCCCTGCCTGACCTCGATCAGCCGCAGCCCTGCCGAGGACAAAGATGGTCTCTCCCCCAGTTGCGGCAACACGAAGCCCGCGGAGTCCCTGGTCAGGAACAGATTTCCCTCACCCGCGTGCCACATCTGGAGGAAATCGTCGGTGATCACCACCCTCAGATCCTGGCGCTCGCCCCAAACCTTGGTCAGGTAGTCCAGCGACAGATTCTCCTCGTAGCTCCCGCTGATGACCGCCCCCCTGGGGGGCTGGTCCGCCAGGATCGCCCTCCCAGGCTCCAAGGCCGTGTCCACCGTCTTGTCCCTCTGGTCGGCCAGGGGGAAGTTAACCCACAGGCGGTT
>CAYGQI010000234.1:0-2797 GCA_964351925.1 uncultured Anaerolineales bacterium
CAGATTCGACAAGGTCAGTCCGACAATGGATAGAGCTCTCACCTCTCCTCGCCTCCTTTCGTCCGTGAGCGTCCCATCGCCGTTACGAAGTGCTGCCGTGCATTGTAGTTGCAGTGGGCTTCATTGTCTAAGAACCTGGACGGAGGGTGTGGAAAGCGGGAAGCGCAAAGCCGGCGTCCTCACTGAGCTGGCCGAACTGGAGAAGGAGGGGCAACCAATCAACCGAACATTTGAGCTGGGGAGCATCAAGCCAGTAGGCAAAGCACGACAGCTGGCGCCCCGCCCGCGAGCAGGGTGCGAGCCACCGCGCAGGGCTCGCCGCAGGCACGGCGAACAGGGTGCGCGAGGGCCAGGGGGTGGGGAGGAGGATGTGCGAGACGATGTCGGCATGACTTGGAAAGAACAGTCCTCGTAGCAGCCAATCCCGCTTGCGAGCAAGCCCAAGAGCGAGAGGAAGTTGGGCTACTCATCCTCACCTTCGCCCAGTCGCCGGAGCCAGGCACCAGCCCGGCGCCAAAGACGCCGCCACCAGGACTGGATTCGGGCCAGGTGGTAGAGCATCCACCGCCAGTAGATGCGCCAGCGGGGAGGCTTGGGCACTGGCAAGGGTAGGCTCCACTCGATGGCCGTGGCGGCCCAGGCGAGGCCGGCCCCAAATGCCGCACACACGACCAGGTCCCCCTGCTGCACCCGGCCCTCGTCAATCGCTTCGGCCAGAGCCATCGGCACCGACGCGGACGAGGTGTTGCCGTAGCGGGCCAGGTTAGTGAACACCCGATCGGGCGGGATCCCGAGCGCCTGGACGGCATTCTGTATGATGCGGTCGTTGGCCTGATGGGGCACAAAGAGCGCAATATCCTCGACCTTGAGGCCGACCAGCTCCACCACCTGCCGGGTGGCCTCGGGCAAGACGCGAGTGGCAAAACGGAACACCTCGCGCCCGTCCATGTGGATGTAGTGCTGGCGCTGGTTGACCGTCTCGCTGGTGGCGGGCTGAACGCTTCCGCCGGCAGGCAGCTTGAGCAGGTCTCCACCCGACCCGTCGGCACGGAGCACCGAACCCAGCACGCCGCCCCGGGCTCCGTTGGCCTGCAATACCAGCGCCCCGGCCCCATCGCCAAATAGGACACACGTGTTTCGGTCGCTCCAGTCGGTGATACGGGACAGGGTCTCGGCGCCGATCACCACGGCGTTGTCGTATTGCCCCGCTTCGATCAGGCCGGCCGCTACGCTCAGGCCATAGACGAACCCGGAACAGCCGGCCGACAGATCAAAAGCGCCCGCCGTGCGCGCCCCAAGGGCGTCTTGGACCAGGCAGGCAGTGGACGGAAAGGCATAGTCGGGCGTGACGGTGGCGACGATGATCAACTCCACCTTGCGCGGATCGAGCTCGGCGACATCTAACGCAGCCTGAGCCGCGCGGAGGCTCATGCTGGCCGTGGTCTCGCCACTGCCCGCCACGCGTCGCTCGAGGATGCCTGTCCGCTGGCGGATCCACTCCTCCGAGGTATCTACCATTCGTGAAAGCTCCTCGTTGGTCAACACCTGGGTGGGCACGTATCGGCCCCAGCCCGAGATGTGTGCGGCCCTACGCCGTTCGTTCGCCATGGCCTGCCTATGTCTCCCAGCTCCGAAAGACCAAGCAAGCATTCTGGCCGCCGAAGCCGAAGGAATTGGAAAGCGCGATGTCCACCTGGGTCCGTCGAGCCTCGTTCGGCACGCAGTCCAGGTCGCACTCGGGGTCTGGATGCTCGTAGTTGATGGTGGGGTGCAGAATGCCCTCCTGAATCGTCATAATGGTGGCTATCGCCTCAACCGCACCGGCCGCACCCAGCAGGTGCCCGATCATGGACTTCGTAGCATTGACCGGTATCTCGTAAGCACGAGACCCGAAAACGCTCTTGATCGCTACCACCTCCGCCGGATCGCCTATCGGCGTCGCCGTGGCATGGGCGTTGATGTACCGAATGTCCTCAGGCTTCAAACCGGCGTCGGCGATCGCCCGGCGCATAGCAAGAGCAGACCCCGTACCCTCAGGGTGTGGGGCGCTGACATGATAGGCATCGGAGGAGACGCCATATCCCAACACCTCGGCGTAGACCCTGGCTCCCCTCGCCATAGCATGGTCCAGACTCTCCAGAACCAAGACGCCACAACCGTCCGAAACCACGAAGCCATCCCGCTCGGCATCAAAGGGACGGGACGCCCGTTCCGGCTCATCATTGCGGGTCGAGAGGGCCCGCATAGCACATATCCCGGCCAGAGCAAGCTCACACATCGTGGACTCTGTGCCCCCGGCAATCACAACCTGGGCAGACCCGTCACGGATAGCCCTGGCCCCTTCGCCGATGGCTTGATTTCCAGAGGCACAGGCCCCTATTACCGTAGAGGAGTACCCTCTGATGCCAAAAGCGCATGCTACATGATGGGCCGCCGCGTTGGGTATCATCGAAGGTACGAAGAGAGGAGGGACCCTTCGCAGCCCCTTGTTCAACAGAATCAGATGCGCCATTTCTGACTCCACCAGCCCTCCTCCAATGGCGGTGCCTATTACCACCCCTACATCCTCCGCGTTGCTTTCATCCAGCGTCAACCCAGCGTCCTCCAGGGCCATCTTCGCCCCAGCCACGGCGAACTGGCTGAAGCGGGCCATGCGCCTGGCCTCCCTGACATCCATGTACTCGCCGGGGTCGAATCCCTTCACCTCCCCAGCGATCTGAGTAGGATAGGCGGAGGCATCAAACTGCGTAATACGCCCGATGCCTGAACGTCCCTCAATCAACGCCTGCCAGGTATC
>CAYGQI010000235.1:0-2761 GCA_964351925.1 uncultured Anaerolineales bacterium
GCTATGTGCTGGCTCCCTACTGGGCGGCGAGAGTGCTCCACGCCACAAGCAGCGGAGGAGCTACCCTAGCCGACATCCTCCTCAGCTGGACCATGATGCTCATCCTGGGATGCATCTACGTTGGGGCATCCTACCGATTGTTCAAGATCGTTCTACGCCGAGCCCGGGTGGACGCTACCCTGAGCTTGATGTAGGGAGAGACCCCCTATGAAGAAACTATCCAACTCCTTTCGCATCTTCCTCGGAGGCGCAGTCCTCTCCTACAAGGCCCTCTTTCGCTGGTTCAGGCTGGAGCCGTACCTGGCTACCAAGATCATCGCCCCGCTCACCCAGATTCTGTTTTTCACCTTTCTGGGGACCTTTGCCACAGGCCGCGACACGGCCAGCTTCTACGCCATCGGCAACGCCATACAGCTGACGGCCATGAGCGGAATCTACGGCGTTACCATGAGCGTGGGCGGGGAACGAAACGAGGGAACCCTGATCTACCTCTTTGGCAGCCCCGCCAACCGCATGCTCACCTTCCTGGGGAGGGCCTTGGTGCACATCATCGACGGCATGCTAGGGGTAGTGATTGGGCTGACCTGGGCAGGGTTGCTCCTCGGAGTCGACTACTCCCAGGCCAACCTGCCAGCTCTGGGGCTCACTGTCTTCATCACCACTGTCAGCACCTCGGGCCTGGGCCTCCTGATGGGCTGCCTGAGCCTGGTCACGGTCAACGTGATGTTTATCAATAACACCATCTACTTCCTGCTCCTGGTGTTCAGCGGCGCTAACGTCCCCCTGGGCAACTTCCCTGTCTGGATTCAGCACGCAGCCTATGCCCTGCCGTTGACCAGAGGCATCCAAGCCGCGCGTCTCGTCATCTCCGGGTCCAGCTTTGCGGACGTGGCACCGCTTCTGGCTGGGGAGGCTCTCATCGGAGTGGTGTACGTCTTCGTCGGCTACCTGCTCTTCAGTTGGTTCGAAATCACCGCCAAGCGCCGGGGCACGTTGGAGGCTTACTAGCCCACCACGTCACCCTCGCCTCCCGGTCGATAAGCCGATTGGCCAGTCAAGGGCCGCCGGACGCGAACGGCAAGGGCGTCAGTCTAACGGCCCACAGCCGGTTGCTGGGGCATGAGGTATTTCACAGATTCCTCCCAGAATACAAGGAAACGACCCGCCGGCCGGCGGGTCGTTTCGCGCTTCGGTCGCTGTTGGACTGAAATGGCACCGATAGAGAGGCCAGGCAACTACACCCAGGACTCAGGCTGCTTCGTCGTCTTCGCCTCTCTTGGTGCTGAGGGTCTCACTTGAGGAAGATGGCTATCACCACCAGCGTCATGCTCAAGATGAAGCCAAACAGGACGATGGCCACCGCCACGTTCCCCTTCTTCAGCTCCTCCATCTCATCCAGGCCCGGCGTCAGCAGGTTGTACAGCTTCAGCGCGATGGGGATGATGATGGCGAAGCAGATGGCGGCCACTATGGCCCACAGGATGGCGAAGAGCGCGTTCAACAGAAAGCTCTTCACATCAACGGTTGCGGACATCGTGGTGGGCAAGGGTGGTGGTTCCTGCAACAGTGGTAGCAACAACGTGAACATGCTTCTAGTCCTCCTTTGTTCTGAATTCTGCCTCGAGTATGTAGATCACTAATCAACGGATGCGGGTGGTGGCGCTTTGCAGCAATTCACCTTCTACGTATAGCTGCACCTCCCACTCGCCAGATTCCAGGGGGCTCCCGTCTTGGTAGTAGATGTTCGCCCGCCATCCTCCACTTCCCCCTCCTCGCCACTCGTAATCGTCTCTCCAGTCACCCCAGACTTCACCGTCCAGGAGCCAGGTGTAGCCCCATTCCATTCCGTCTTCCATGTTCTCATACTCCCAGGTAGCGATGAGTTGCCTGGTTCCACTGGGGTATTCAGTGACGGGGTTCTGCGCATCACCATTTTCATCTACGGACTCGTACCAGGTGATACTGCCGAAGGTGGGCTCTCCAGTGGGAGGGCCCTCAGGCACATATAGCTTCAGGTTGTCGAAGGCAACATGGTTGGGCGAACCTCTCGTGCCGCCGGACACCAAGAAGCCAATCCTCCCCTCGGCGATTTCAGAGTCCTCGACGCTGGTCAGCAGATCGCCGTTCAGGTAGAGAGTGATCTTCTCGCCCACCGCCTCCACCCTAAAGCGGTTGGCCTGGTCGCCCAGCATGAAGCTGGGCGACTCCGTTGGCTCCTGCAGATTGGTGCACTCGTCCAACCCCTGGCATCCCAAGAGCGCGTACTCGCCGGTTGCAGGGATGGCCGCCAGCGCGTAACTGTACTCCATACTCATCGGATCATCGGTGTCCTCAGCTCTGAAAAGGAGAGCATACACACCGTCCTCAGGTCCCTCCACCTGGCGGGCATCAACCTCGAAGGCAAAATCGGTGTAGACTTCAGGGAAGGTGACAGGACACGGGTCATTACCCGTACTGGTTAGATGGTACTCGTCGTCCTCATAGTCTCCTTCGCAGTACGTATCTTCCAGAGGAGCAGGCCAGCCGCTCCCGTCGTCGCTGAAGTCATCCTCCAGGACGAGGGACCACCCCTCGGAAGGAGCCTCGCCGGTCCAGACCGTCAGGTTGTCGAAGGCGACAAGCATCTCGGGGTCCTCATAGCTCGCCGCGTAGAAACCTATCGTGCCGGAAGCCAGATCGGCGTCCTCCACTGTGGCCAGGGGCTCCCCATTGACCAGGAAGGACATGGTAGGGCCCTCGGCCTCAACCCGCAGCAGGTCCC
>CAYGQI010000236.1:0-2740 GCA_964351925.1 uncultured Anaerolineales bacterium
CACGGCTGCACGCACGGCCTGCAGCAGTTCATCGCGCCGGATGAGCTCCGCCAGCGCTTCGATGTCGGGCGTGAGTTGGCGGTCATGCTCCAGGAAAGCCACATGCTCTCGGATCTTGGCGTAGGCAGCGGCGGTTCCTCGTCCCAGACGAGCAGGCCCGTCCGGACGCAGGTCGACTGCCTGGGCTGCCGTCAGCAACTCGATGGCCACGATGTGGCGGATGTTGTCCACGATCTCCAGGGCGCGGCGCGCGGCGTTGGCCCCCATGCTGACGTAATCTTCTTGATTGGCACAGGAAGGGATCGAGTCGACGCTGTCCGGGTGAGCCAGTGTCTTGTTGTCGGAGACCAGCGCTGCGGCGGTGTATTGGCCCATCATCAGCCCGCTATCCAGGCCGCTGGTCGGGACGAGCATGGAGGGCAGGCCGGAGCTCAGTTCGGGGGTCAACAGGCGGAAGATGCGGCGTTCAGCGATGTTGCCCACCGCGGCCAGGGCGATACCCACCACGTCGAGCCACATGGCCGGCCCCTGGCCATGGAAGTTGCCACCCGAGAGCGCTCTGTAGGACGTCTTGCTCGACGAGTCCGCGAAGATGAGCGGGTTATCGGCGGCAGCGTTCAACGCGATGTTGAACCGTTCGCGCAAGAAGGTCAACAAGTCGCCGATGTGACCGAGGGCCTGCGGGATGCAGCGCAGACTGTAGGCATCCTGGACGCGCGCAGGAAGAGGATCGACAAGTTTGCTGCCCTCGATCAGGGCCCGCATATGGCTGGCCGTCTTTGCCTGCCCGGCATGGCCAGTGGCTGCATGCAGCGCTGGATGAAAGGCGTCCGAAATACCAAGCAGCGCCTCCAGGCTGAGGGCGGCCGCGATTTCGGCGTGGAGCAGCAGGTGTTGTGCATCGTGCGTGGCCAGGGCTCCGGCTGCCACCATAAAACCGGTGCTATTGGTCAGCGACAAGCCCTCTTTGGCCTCGGGGACCAGGCGTTCGATCCCGGCGCGAGCCATGGCCTCGGCGCCGGGCAGCAGTTCATCGCCCAGCCACGCCTGCCCGCTATAGCCGCCATCCCCTTCCTCCACATCTCGCGTCAGAACGACGGCGATGTGGGCCGACGGCGCCAGGTCTCCGCTGGCACCCAGCGACCCTTTGCACGGCACCAGGGGCGTCACGCCAGCGTTGAGCATGTCCACCAGGGTTTGGGCGACGACGGGGCGGACGCCAGAATGGCCTTTGGCAAAGACGTTGGCTCGGATAAGCATCATCGCTCGCACGATCTCCAATGGCAGTGGGGGTCCCACGCCGACGATGCAGGACAAGATCACATTACGCGAGAGCTTGCGAGCCTCCCCGGCGGCGATCTGCTGGGTGGCCAAAGAGCCGAAGCCGGTGTTGACGCCATAGATCACTTCGCCGCTGTCGCGAATCGAGGCCGCAACCCAATCGTGGGTCCGTTGCATGCGCTGCTGGACCTCCTCGCTCAGGGACGCCACGGGCGCCCCGTGCCGGCCTACGGCTATCACTTCCTCAATCGTCAGCGCTTGACCGGTTAGCTTTATCATCAGGCAACCCCCACAAAGTGATAGACCTTTCCCCGTTTGACCACCGTGGTCACGGCGTTATGGCCAAGGCGATAAATAACGTCCTCAAAGGTCGGCAAGTCCCATACTTGTATGTCCGCTAGTTTGCCAGGTTCCAGAGAGCCGCGGTCGTCTTGGAGGCCCAGCGCGCGGGCGGCACCGCTGGTTGCTGCATAGAGGGCCTCCGTGGGCGCCAGCCGGTGTTGGCGGCAAGCCAGTTGCATCACCATCTGCATGGACTCTAGCCAACAGGCGGGACACAGGTCTGTGGCCAGGGCCAAAGTCACGCCTTCAGCGAGTATGGCCCGCGCGTCAACGGGGCGGGGATGCCGGACGGCGAAATCGAGCCCCGGCATGGCCACGCCAGTCGCGCCTGCCTCTGCCAACTTGCGCAGGGAGGCGCGGTCAGTGTAGTTCAGGTGGTCGGCCGAGACCACCGCCAATTCGGCCGCCACCGCTGCCCCGCCGATGTCGGCATACGCATCTACGTGGATCTTGGGCTTAAGCCCAGCTTGCAGGCCCGCCTCCAGGATGGATCGGGATTCCTGGGCGGTGTAGTACCCCTGATCGCAGTACACGTCGCAGAACTCGGCCAGACCCAGCTCGGCCACCTTGGGGATCATCTCCTTTATGAGGAGTTCGAGATACTTGTGGCGGGGCAGTTCGGGCGGGAAATCGTGAGCGCCGAGGAAAGTGCTCACCACATCCACCGGCTGGCTAGCCTGCAGCCTTTGGTTGACCTCAAGCTGCTTGATCTCCTCTGCCAAGCTCAGCCCATATCCGCTCTTGCTCTCCAGCGTCGTCGTGCCATGCCGGAACATACGTTGCACCCGCTGTGCAGCGCTGGCCGTCAACGAATCCACGCTCTCGGCCCGGGTCATGGCCACAGTGGCCTGGATTCCGCTGGGGATGCCCAGCCCCTGCACCTGGCTGGCCTCCATGGTCATACGAGCGGCGTACTCCTGGACCCGCGAGCCTCCGAAGACCAGGTGGGTGTGGCAGTCCACAAAGCCGGGGGCCACGATCTTGCCCGAGACATCAAGGACTTCGGCTGCGGTTGTGTCCACCTGCCGGGCCACGTCGGCGGGGGAACCAAGAGCGATTATCCTCTCGCCAGCGATGGCTATCTGCGCCCCTGGGCGGCGTCCGATGAGATCATCAC
>CAYGQI010000237.1:0-2703 GCA_964351925.1 uncultured Anaerolineales bacterium
AGTGCCGCGTACAGCCAGAATAGAGTCACCGAGTGGGGGAAGTCCAGGTTGAAGAAGTAGTGATCGGTGATCCCGCCGACCATGGCTCCGAACAGGGCCGCCGCCAGCCCCAGCAGAAGGGGCTCCGCGTCGGAATCCGGCTCCATGCGCCGCCAGGCCACCCAAATGTGAGCGAAGAAGACACCCATGATCAACAGGAAGCCCGCCAGCCCCACCAGCCCCATCTCCTCGGCGATGAGTAGATAGACGTTGGAGACTCCGATGTAGATGTCGATGGACGGAGTGCCTCCGAACCCGACTCCAAACCACGGATAGCGGGAGATCAGCGTCAGCGCATCCTTGTACTCACCCATCCGCATCTCTGTGGCCCTGTCCTGGATCAGGAACCCGGCCTGGAGGTGCAGGATGTACTCCCTCGTCTGCGGGAGAATCAGGATCACCAGTAGAGCCAGGGCGATCAGCGGCAGCAGACGGCGGTATCTGATGACCCCCAGCATCAGTAGGGCTGCTCCGATGGCCACGAAGCTGCCCCTGGAGAAGGTCAGCAGAAGGCAGGTCAGCATCACGCCCAGCATCGGCACCAGCCACTTCCTGGGGATCAGTGGTTTGCGGGCGAACAACTGAGGCGTGCTAAGAGTCACGATCAGAATCAACAACCCGCCGAGCACGTTGGGATTCACCGAGGTGGAGATAGCCCTCATGGGGAGATCCGGGTTGTCTTCGATGAACGACAGCAGGCCCCACCCAGACGGGTAGTGGACGACACGCAGCATGGACAACAGGCGCACCGTCAGCGGACGCGGCAGGAAGTACAGAATCACCCCCATCAGCGAAGCAGCGAAGCCAGCCAGGATCAGGATCAGCAGGATCTGCCTCAGCTGTCTGTGCTCCCTCACAGAGTTCGTCACCACGAAGAAGAGCATCACAGCGATGATGATCTCCACGAAGTGGCGCAGTATGTCCTTGGTGATGCCAGCGTGGGCGGTCCCTGCAACGAAGGCCACAAAGGCCAGCAGGATGAAGATCAGAATCGGCAGGTCCAGGGGCGAGCTTACGAAGCCTTCTTGAGTCCGGGTGAAGACTCGGGCCAGCCACACTCCGAACACCGCCAACAATACGGCGTCCAGAAACGTGGGGTAGAACCCGATACTGAAGGGGATGGCGGCGAAGGGCAGCAGGCAGACTACGGCGATGAGGGCGAAGAGCCCCAGCTGCGTGCTCCTCAGCATGATGAGGCCCGCCGCCAGTCCACCCAGAAGCGCCAGGGTGATGAAGGGGTGAACAAGGGCCAGCACCAGTCCCCCGGCGACCCCGAGGACTACGCAGGCCCCAACCAGCGCCAGGCGGACAGGCCAGCCGCCTCGCAGCGCGAAGTCGCGCAGGTCCAGCCACAGGCTGTCGAGACGGCCACTACCGATCATTTCCGTGCCACACAGATTACCGACAGCCCGAAGGGGAGATCGATCCTCCTCAGCAGCCAGCGCTCCAGAAACAGCACCTGGGCCAGAGAGCGGTTGATGACCGACGGGAGGCTGTGGAGATCCGACCTCGCCTCGCTGGCCGACCTGGCCGGGAGTTTCTTGACCATGCGCACCGCGGCCTCGATGGGGAAGAGCAGCGTATTGGCGTGGGCGATGCGCTCCACGGTCAGTCCGACTCTCTCCACCTCTTCGCCTACGTCAGCCCTGGTGTATCTCTTCTTGATATGGACGGCGAGGTCGTGTTCGCTGCGCAGAGGATTGTAGGCGGGCAGATTGAGGATCACGCGACCACCGGGCCTGACCACCCGGCTCAGCTCCCTGAAGGCCAAGCCACGCTCATCGATGCAGCAGATGACGTCGAAGGAAGTGACGAGGTCGAACACCTCGTCGTCAAAGGGCAGGTCGGTGACGGACGATTGGACCAGCTCACATCCTTCCACCTCCCGGCTCGTAGCCAACCGAATCGCCTCAGGGGAGACGTCCACGCCGACCACTCGGCCATATGGTGTGAGGTGGCTCAACATAGCGCCCGTCCCACAGCCCGCATCCAGGATCTTCAGGTCCGTCCCCGCCCCGTAGTGCCCGTCGAGCAGCGAGAGGAAGATGCTGCGCATCCCCACGTACCACCAGTACGTGTCCTCCACGTCGTACATGACCTGGTACTCCTCTGGCTTCATCTCACCAGGCCTCTCGTTGACTCGAACTGGTGGACAAGATCACACACCTGCCGTATCTGCTCCTCCGTCACCTCAGGGGCAACGGGAAGAGTGAGCACCTCCGCCGCCACCTGCTCGGTGACGGGCAGCGTACCTTCTCCATAGCCCAGGTCCCTGTACGCCTCCTGCAAGTGCACCGGCACCGGATAGTGGATCAAGGCCCCCACGCCCCTCTCGCGCAGGAACTCCCTCAACTGGTCACGATACTGAGTCCTGATCGCATAGATGTGGTAGCAGTGCTTCCCGTACTCCATCTCCACCGGGGTGACCACCGCCGCGTCATGTAGCAAAGAGTCGTACAGCGTCGCGTGCTTCCTGCGAACGCCGTTCCACTCCTCCAGTTTATGGAGCTTCACCCGCAGCATCGCCGCCTGCAACTCGTCCAGGCGGCTGTTGGTCCCCTTGATGGAGCTGACGTATCTTTCTGCCCACCCGTACTGGCGCAACAGCTTCAGCCGCTCGGCAGTGCCAGGATCGCTGGTGGCAACCAGGCCGCCGTCGCCAAA
>CAYGQI010000238.1:0-2675 GCA_964351925.1 uncultured Anaerolineales bacterium
GACGTGGATATCGTGGCTGCTGCCAAGCAGGACAACGAGATAGCCTGGTGGGAGAACGACGGCAGTCAGCAGTTCTCCAAACACTCGGTTGACACCGGGTTCAGCGAAGCTCAGTCGGTCTACTCCGCGGACGTAAACGGCGACGGGGATCTGGACATCCTGGCGGCCTCCCCTGGGCGCAACGAGATCGCGCTGTGGGAGAACAGCGGTGGCGGAACCACTGCCATCGAGCTGGCCTCGTTCTCCGCCCGACCTGCCGCGGCACATTCTACCCTTGGCGGACTCGCCCTCGAGTGGCAGTGGTCAGTCGTCGTCGGGCTATGTGCCCTCTCCAGTGTCGCGCTCTGCGCTGGGCTTCGGAGAAGCCGAGTGCGCTAGGCCGACGATCAGGCTGAAGGCTCGTCGCAGTCCGAAGCGATTGTGGTACGCTCAAGCACGCCTGGCGGAGATAGCAGTGAACTCGGCGTCCACCTATCGGATGATCGACGCCCGCACCGTACGAGCGGCGCCTTGAGCCAGGAAAGTCTAAAAGAATCTGCAAGGAGAAGAACTTGACACGAAGCCGCCTCACCATCATCGTCGCCATGCTGCCGGCCGTTCTCTTAGCCCTCTCGACACTCAGCGCACTGTCAGCAAGCGGCACCACCCACTACGTGAGTCCCGGAGACGACCTCCAAGCCACCATCGACGCGGCGGCTCCGGGTGACGCGATACAATTCGCTCCCGGGGACTATTCTCTCCCTTCGACCCTCAACGTCAACAAATCCCTCACCCTCAACTCCGCCGATCCCTACTCAGAGACAAAACCCCTTCTCAACGGCGGAGGGACCCTGGCGAGCATCATCTTCATAGACGCGGATGCCGTGGTCGTTGATGGGCTCGAGATCGCCAACGGCACGGGGGACCTGATCCTGCAAAGCGGAGCGCATG
This sequence comes from uncultured Anaerolineales bacterium, assembly GCA_964351925.1. Lineage (GTDB taxonomy): Bacteria > Chloroflexota > Anaerolineae > UBA7937 > B3-Chlor > JAUVXJ01. The sequence continues at coordinate 931 of CAYGQI010000238.1, forward strand.
CGGGGACTATCGTCAAGAACTGCGTTGTCCACAACTCCTCAGGAGATGAGGGCATCCAGCTCAAGCAGTGCACCGACTGCACGGTGGAGTTCAATGAGGTCTACAACGTGGCGCAGGACGGCATCAGCATCGCCGATGGGTCGCATAGCAGTCTCGTCAGCAATAACGAGATCTACAGCTCCTTTAGCGAGAACGCCGCCATTTACGTATACGATTCACACGACATCACAGTGGAGAGCAACTACGTCCACGACACGCAGGCCGCCAACGGCATCATGTTCTACAAGAACTACGGAACCACCCACATCATTGCCAACAACTTGATTGTCCAGAACAGCTGGCGGGGAGGCAAGCACTGCTACGACGAAGCGGACGGCAACGCTGTGAATGTCTACAAGCCTCGGGTATTGAGCACATATGTCGTGAGTCACAACACCATCGATGACAACAACCCGGCCAACGCCTGCGCTCAGCCAGGCAATGCCGTCTACGTCAACGACGGATCTGGGGTGGGTTTCGGCACCAGCATCGAAAGCAACATCTTGACCAACCACGGCGGATACGGCATTCGCACCTACTACGGTGCGCAAGCATCCTACAGCTGCAACGACCTCTGGCAGAACGCGCTCGGCGCCACGGACGGTAATCCCACAGACGGAGGGGGCAACCTCTCCGCGGATCCCCTGTTCAACGTCGACTACTCCCTGCAGGCAGGAAGCCCGGCCATCGGAGCGGCATGCGACAGCAGGGACATGGGAGTGGATTTATCCAGGTGGGGGTACAGCCCATCGCTGCAGTTGAAAAAGGAGGTGGGACCACCGGTCGTCGACATGGGTGCCCAGGCCGTGTTCACCATCACAGCCACCAACAACGGCCCTGGTATCGCACACGGCGTGGTGATAACCGATGAAGTAAACTCGGGCCTGGAGATCTCGCACGTGCTAGCGTCCGAGGGTACAGTGGGGCGAGATGGACAGACGATCACTGTCTGCGCCGGCTCGATCGACCGCGGCGAAACCGTCACCGTCACCATCGAGGTGACAGCTACTGCCCTGGGCACCAAAGCGAACACGGCACACCTGACCTCCCTGAAGGCGGAGCAGGTGGACTCCAACACCGTTCCCCTCGAGGTCGGTCGGCCCGCACTACCTCGTCCGGCCTACTATCTCCCCCTCGCGCTCAGCTCGGGCGTGGACAATACATCCGCACACTGACCGCGCTAACTGCGCCTGTGAGGCCACACCTCGCCCCGTGCCCATCATGCTCCTCGGATCCGAGCCGCCTGCCCTACCCTCAGAACTCGGATCAGCCAGCCCTGGCCGCTTCGCGCTTCTCGTCGCCACCGGGGGGACGAGCATCACCGCGAGACTATGCCGATCGCTGATCAGACGTGGTGAGCTAGGCACGCGCAAGCGGAGCTAGGGCAACTCCAGTGCAGCGAGCAGCTCGCCCTTCAGAGCCCCGAACTGACCAGACGTGATCATCTCCGGAAGCCTCGGGCGTCCGAGGGGGATCTCCATTTGGAGTCTGATCCTGCCTGGCCTCGGCGTCATTACGTAGACGCGGTCGGCCAGGTAGACCGCCTCGTCCATGTCATGGGTTACGAAGATGATCGTTTGACGGAACTGGCTCCACACACCCAGCAGCCACTGCTGCAACTGGCGCCTGGTGAGCGCATCCAGTGCCCCGAACGGTTCGTCAAGCAGCATCGTGCTCCTCCCGCACAGGAACGTCCGCAGCAGAGC
>CAYGQI010000239.1:0-2662 GCA_964351925.1 uncultured Anaerolineales bacterium
GGTAGGGTTCACTTAGATGCCTTTGGTCACGTGCACCTCTGCCAGGGCCTGAGCATGGGGAACATGCGGGAGATCCCGCTGGCAACCCTGGCCCAGAACTACGATCCCGACTCGCATCCTATTTGTGGGCCTCTCCTTGAAGGAGGTCCTGCCCTCCTCGCCAGGCGGTACGATGTCCAGCACGAGGAGGAGTATGTAGACGAGTGTCACTTCTGCTATTCTCTTCGCCTGGCCTTGCTGGACAGGTTTCCCCAGTACCTAGCCCCCAGACAGGTCTACGGACTGGACTAGACCGGTGGCACAGCTCCCTCACGCCGATCACCGGCGCCTCGATAGTTCCGTGCGCTTGGTTGCCCACTATCGTTCAAGAGAGAGGTGCCCACAGACTCTCACGAGCAGATTGGTATGGTCTACAGTGGGAGAGCCAGGCTTACCATAGGTGAAAAGGAGCGCCTGGTGGAGACGGGCGATTTCTGCTGCATCCCAGCCAACGTGCCACACCGCGACCTGTGCATCGGTGAGGAACCGTTTGTCATGCTGGACATCTTCTACCCTGTGCGGGAGGATTTGATCGCCAGGCTGATGGGAGCTACGGCTCGAACGAGCCGTACGACCAGCCACTGTGAGGATACTGGGGCGTCTGGGGGTGTATTGCACCCGGTGAGTGTGGTCTAAAGGACCGATGGGAAGACCAGGCTGGATATGGATGAATCCGCTACCGTAGTTGCCTCGCGTCCGGTGTATCGCGATACCAACCTTCAGATCGTTTTCGGCGTGACGCTGATGGCTGTTCTTGGGGTGGCCAGCATCACTCCGGCCTTTCCCAGGATAGTGGAGGAGCTGGGGATCTCGCCTCAGGCCGTCGGGTCCCTGATCACGGTGTTCACTCTCCCCGGGGTATTTCTGACCGCCTTTCTGGGGGTACTCGCCGACCAGTTTGGCCGGAAGAGGATCCTCGTGCCTGCGCTCCTGCTCTTCGCCATAGCTGGGTGCGCGTGTGCCTTTGCGCGCGACTTTCGGCTCTTGCTTCTGCTTCGCTTCTTACAGGGAGCTGGCGCAGCAGGGCTGGGTGCGATGAACGTAACCATCATCGGCGATCTCTACACTGGCCAGGAACGCGCCACGGCTATGGGATGCAATTCGAGCGTGCTCAGCGTGGGAACTGCCAGCTATCCGGCCATCGGCGGGGCATTGGCGACGTTTGGCTGGTTCTATCCATTCCTTCTGCCATTGGCGGCGATTCCGGTTGCGGTGGCCGTGCTCTTCTCCCTGGACAGCCCCGAGCCAAGCAGGCCGCAGGACTTTCGACAGTACCTGGCCGATGCCTGGAAGGTTATGGCGAACCGGCGGGTGGCGGCCCTTTTCCTCGTAGGCACGCTGACTTTCATCATCTACTACGGATCCTACTTGGCGTACTTCCCCTTGCTCATTAGAGGCAACTTCGGTGTGTCTCTGTTTGTCGTGGGCCTCATCGTGTCAGCCGCGTCCGTGGCGACAGCCCTCACTGCTTCGCAGTCGGGACGACTCGCGGGCATGTTTTCGGCAAGGGCTCTCATAGGGGTATCGTGCCTGCTCTATGCTGTGCCCTTGGTAGCCATCCCCCTGGTTTCCAGACCCTGGCTATACCTCATTCCCGTTTCCATCTTCGGTGCCGCTCAGGGCATCAACATGCCCAGCATGATGGCCCTGCTGGCAGAACTGGCGCCGATGGATCAAAGAGGCGCCATGATGTCCGTCAATGGAATGGTCCTGCGGTTGGGACAGACGCTGGGACCTTTGGTGATGGGGGCAGTACTAACGATCTCCGGCCTGACCGGAGTCTTTTTCGGTGGGGCTGTGTGCGCACTGGTGATGCTCGTGGTGGTGCTCGTGGTGATGAACTGAGATTTGACTTCCAGGTTTGCCATGTGTAGACTGGATGTCTGGTTGTGAGGACAGGTAGCGTGGCAGAGAGTGGTGGTGCCGAGAAGAAGAGAGTGGCGCTGCTGTCGGTGTTGGCGGCGATGCTCCTCACAGGCACGAAGCTGATCATCGGTGTCCTGACGGGAAGCCTGGGTATCCTGGCTGAGGCTGCGCATTCCGGGCTAGATCTCGTGGCGGCGGTGATCACCTACGGGGCCGTGCGGGTCTCCGACAAGCCAGCCGACGCCAGCCATATGTATGGTCACGGCAAAGTGGAGAATCTGTCCGCCCTGGCAGAGACGCTGCTTCTCCTGGTGACCTGCGCCTGGATTGTCAACGAGGCCATCAGCCGTTTGTTCTTCAAGCAGGTGGAGATCGATGTCACCGTTTGGGCCTTTGCTGTGATGGCGATGTCCATCATCGTCGATGTCAACCGTTCCAGGGTGTTGAAACGTGTTGCTGAAGAGCACAGCAGTCAGGCGCTAGAGGCCGATGCCTTGCACTTCAGCACCGACGTCTGGAGTTCCGCAGTGGTCATCGCCGGCTTGGCCGTCGTCAAGCTGAACCAATGGCTGAGTGGGCCTCCGTGGTTGGTACACGCGGATGCTGTGGCGGCGCTGGTCGTGGCCTTGATTGTGATCTATGTGAGCCTCCAGCTGGGCAAGCGAGCTGTGGATGTCCTTCTGGACGCGGCGCCCAAGGGGCTCGCGGAGCAGGTGCGTCTCCGTGTGCAGCAGATCGATGGGGTTCATGCTTGCCA
>CAYGQI010000240.1:0-2650 GCA_964351925.1 uncultured Anaerolineales bacterium
GCTGGTTCGAGGAACTCCTGATAGGCTTCGGAATAGGGCACCGCCACCAGCCTGTCGCCGTCACGCTGGATGACGGTGTAGTAGCTGGTGAAGGCCTCCTCGTCTTCGGGATGACGCGCCAGCCATTCCTCGAACTCGTCCTTGGTCAAGTCCGGGGGATAGAAGCCAGCCCCGAGGGGCTTCTCTTCTTCGCCCATGAAGGGCCTGTGCTCCTCGAGACGATCCCACGGGCCGAACATGATGCGGAAATAGTGCAGCAACTGTTTGTCCTCGTCCGTATGGGAGGACTCCAATCGGGCCAGCCACTCCGGATTCCACGGAGAAACCTGCCTGAGGAAGATGTCATCCATGAATCGCGAGGCTTCCACAATCTTCCGGAGAACTCTCCTGTCGTCCTCGCTGAGCGGGCTTTCGTCGAAGGTCAGTTCGGTAGGAACGAACTGTGCTATCCTCTCCTCAATCGTCCTGCGCATAGCCTCTCCCAGCCTCCTCTGGCCGCTGCGTACACCCAAGGATGTCAATCATTCTATCACTTGCCCATCGCAGCTTCAAGGTTTGCACCACTCACACCGCGCTTCGCGTGTGTTTGACAGGACCGCCACCACAGCGTACACTGATCTTGTCGAGGAGGTTCGCTGTTCTCTCTGAGGCTTCTGCCCTCAGGCGTTCAAAAGGATCAGGCGCGGCCCACAGACCAGGCCTTCGAACGCAGGCGGCCGACGTAGGGTCCTTCACGTGCCAGCATCGAGGACGGCGAACTCCTCGTCTTCTTCTCTTGGCCTCCCGCGAGCAGGCGGAGGACGAACCGCTCGCCGCGGCGACTATTCACGTGAAGACAGTTCGGCATGGATCTCATCTCACAGGTAGCTGACCTGAACCACCTGGCACAGGTGTTCAGCCACTATCAGCAGCGACACAGGAGTGGGTCTCGCAGGGGCCGGCTGCGTCCTGGGAGCGATGGGGAGACTCTCGTCCATTTCGCCGACCAGCTGGACAGGAATCTGCACCTCATCAGCGACAGCCTGCTCGCTGGCCAGTATTCGTTCTCGCCCTTCGTCGAGAGGAGGATCACCCTCACCGGCGGCACGGTCAGGACCGTCTCCACAGCAACGGTGAGAGACACCATCGTCCAGAAGGCCCTGGCCCTGGTCGTCGAGCCGGAACTGGACTCGCTTCTGGTCGAGAACTGCTATTCCTTTCGACTTGGCAAGGAAGTCCCGACCATACACGGCGCCATTACTTCCGTGGTCAGGTATCACGGCACAGGCCGGTACTGGGTGGTCAAGGAGGACATCAGTTCCTACTTCGACAATCTGGACCACGGCCTGCTCCTCGCTCGCCTGGAGGAGGCCCTTCCCTCCGACTTACCGATAGTCTCCCTCTACCGGAGCTACGTGAAGGCTCCTCGCCTGACTGACGGAAGAATCTTGCCTCGCCAGAGAGGGTTGCCGCTGGGCAGCGTTCTGGCCAACTGCCTCTCCAACCTCTATCTGACCCCGCTGGACATGCTAATGTCTGAGGCAGGCCACCTCTACCTGCGTTATTGCGATGACCTCATCGTTTTTGCCGAGAGCCAGTCGCAAGCGCAAGATGCCAGGGAGGCCATAGCTGACTTGGTCGGGAGGCTGGGACTGACTCTCAATTCGCGGAAGAGTTCGCTGTTGCCACCTGGCGGGCGCTTCGTATATCTGGGATACGAGTTCGACGGACAACGGGTGAGAATAGGCGCGCGTGCCCTGAACAAGTTCAAAGCCCGGATAAGGCGGGCCGGCTCCCGCCAGTCGGCCGGCAGGCTCACCAGTAGGGCTCTTCACTCGGATGAGGGCAGAACGGTTCTCCGACAGGTCATCGCGCAGGTCAACAAGGAGATCTGCGGCGACACACCCCGCAACTGGGCTCGCTACTTCGCCCGGTGCGACTTCGACGACCAGTTCCGAGGCCTGGACTTCTGGATCAGGGATCGCGTCCGAGCGGCCGTCACCAAGCGCTGGAACAAGGGGAATTATCGAGCGGCACCCACACCTCTCCTGCAGGAACTGGGCCTGAGGTCGCTGGTGGGAGAGTACTACACCTGGAGGAATCGCTGGCGTCACCGCGATCAAAGCCTCATCCAGGCCATTGCCAGGCTTGACCGCCTCCGCGACGTACTGGAATCCTACCGCCAGCGGTACTACAAGCCTCTCCGAGGCACATATGACTTCCGCCCTGGGGCCGACGGCGTCACCCTGGAGCAGTTCATCTCCAACGAGACCTCCAATCTGCGACTCATCCAAGACCTCCTGCTTGGCGGCGGGTATCAGTTCACGCCCTTCATTGAGTACACCAGGGCCAAGAGAGCCCGCCCGGACGACAGGGTGATCTGCCGGGCCTCCCTGGCGGACACCGTTGTGCAGAAGGCTGTCGCTCAAGTCGTAGATCGGAAGTTCGATCACGTGCTCGGCGAGCAGTGCTATTCCTACCGTCGTGGCAGGAGTCAGTTCGGTGCCGTCGGCCAGGTCCTGGCCAGAGTCAATGCCAGGGCGGACTGGTGGGTGGTTAGATCCGACTTCAGCTCCTTCCTCGATACCGTGAACCTCCCCATCCTGGTGTCCCAGCTGGAAGGACTTCTGGTCGACGAGCCATTGGTGTTGGACCTGTACCTGAAATACCT
>CAYGQI010000241.1:0-2601 GCA_964351925.1 uncultured Anaerolineales bacterium
GGCGCAAGCAACCTCGATGTGGGTATGTGCAGGGATTGTGCCAACTGAGCCGAGAGAAAGGGGGTTTGGTGTTGCCGGCACCGAAACCCTGGCCCACGTTGTGCATAGTTATCCCCAGACGGGCACAGTTGTCCACATCTCTGGGGCAGTTATCCACACGACAGGGGCGCTACGCGGACTGGGTGTTGTAGAGAGCTGCCTTTATGGCCAGGACCTCCCGCCGGAGTTTGTCATCCTCTTCGATCTCCCGCTCGATCTTGTCGTGACCGTGCATCACCGTGGTATGGTCGCGGTTGCCGAGGGCGATTCCGATGTGAACGAGAGAACTACTGGTCTCCTCGCGGGCGAGATACATGGCCACCTGCCGGGCGAGAGCGAGGTCCTTGGTGCGGCGCGCTCCCGTGAGGTCGTCGGGTTCAAAGTGGTAGAACCGAGCCACCCCGTGGATGATCTCCTCGATGGAGAGGGCCTGTTGAGGAGAGACGGTATCTGCAAGGGCGGCGGTGGCCAGGGCCGAGGTGATCGGCGAGAACGACATCCGTGCGTAGGCCACGACACGGTTGAGCGCACCCTCGAGTTCGCGGATGTTGTGCTGGAACTTGTGGGCGATGAGGTCTATCACCTCGTCAGGGACTTCCAGAGCCTGCCGTTCTGTCTTGAAGCGGAGAATGGCGATGCGAGTCTCCAGGTCAGGGGGCTGGATATCGGCGATGAGTCCTGCCTCGAACCGCGAGCTAAGGCGTTCCTCCAGCGTGGGAATAGCTTGCGGGGGACGGTCGCTGGAGATGACGATCTGGCGTTTGGATGTGTGGAGGCTGTTGAAGGTGTGGAAGAACTCTTCCTGGGTGCTTTCCTTGCCGGCGATGAACTGGATGTCATCTACGAGAAGGACATCCACCTGACGGTATTTGGCACGGAAGTCATCGGTGGATTGGTTGCGGATGGAATTGATGAGGTCATTGGTAAAGGTTTCCGAGGACACATAGAGGACGCGGGAGTTCCGACTGACCGCGAGATTGCCGACAGCGTGGAGCAGGTGGGTCTTGCCCAGGCCGACACCGCCGTGGATGAAGAGGGGATTGAAGCTCTCGCCGGGGTGTTCGGTGACAGATAGAGCTGCGGCGTGGGGCAAGCGATTGCTGCCCCCGACAATGAACGTATCGAAGGTATAGTGCGGGACCAGCATCGGTGATGGAGAGTGGGACTGGGAATCAGCTGACCCCTTATGGTCCCCTTCCAGAAGGGGACCAACAATCAAGGGCTCTTCGTGCTGCTGGGGTCTGGGTCTGACCACGAACTTGACTTCAGCCGTCTGGTTGGTGAGACCAATGAGGGTTCTCTTGATGATAGTCTGCAAGCGGTTCTCGAGCCACTCTTTGGCGTAGGTGTTGTGAACGCCGATGAAAAAAGTGCCGTCCTCGTAGGCGATGGGGAAGGTATTGCTGATCCAGGTGTCGTAGGTGGCTTTGGTCATTTGCAGTTGGAGTTCGCCTTTGACTGCCTCCCACACTCCCTTGAGGTCCATGCTTCCTCCAAGTCGTCCTTGCTGCTATCCTTTGGTGCGACCCATCGCTGGAGTCATTCAGCAACCACTGAGCGCGTTCCAACATCGAGACAGAGGTCTGGATCCTGGTCGCCTCGCTTCGTCATTGCCTGGTCACTGCGGCGAACTTCTCCTGGAGAGGAGTGGAGGGCTCGTGGCCCACTATGGCACGGAAGGCGGTTTGCCTGCCGTGATCCTAGTGCTGCGTGCTCGTGATTGTTGTAGGGGCTAGACGCGGTGCGCGCGGCATACGTTCGGTGGGAGCCGAAGATCGCTGCCGTCATCAGCCCATGCCGATGGTGTCCCGAGGCACAAGGCAGAACCCACCGGCCGCCTATACTGGGCGCATGAAGAGGAACTCGCGCGAAACAACGCGCCACCAGCCGGCCGGTGCTGTCAGGTGCGACAACGGGCCTCATTCGCCTTGTTCAGGAACGCGAAGCATTGTAATCGAGGAGTGGAGATCGTGCAACGGGAGGTCGGTGGTCGAAGCGGCTGGAGGGGCGACAACCGCGCCAGCCTGGAATCAAAAGGCCACTATATGTGGGGTGCGCTGTCGATGGATGGGCTACTAGTTGTGGTATGCGGCTCCTCAGACTGGTCGGTGGAAAGAGATAGAACTTTAAGGAACCTTATGGAAAGCTCTGCGCCATTTGCGGGATAGTAACGCATCTGATAGAATGTCGCTCGTCGAATGAAGCAGGTGGGGAGAGGTGAAGAATGGATCTGGCAAAGATGATTCGGGATGTGCCTGATTTTCCCAAGGAGGGGATACTCTTCAAGGACATCACTACACTGATCAAGGAGCCACAGGCCTTCAGGGAGGTGATCGATCGCTTAGCGGATCACTATGCCGGGCAGGAGATAGACTTGGTGGTAGCGGTGGAGGCCAGGGGCTATATCTTCGGGGCGCCCATCGCCTACAAGCTGGGGGCCGGGTTCGTGCCCGTGCGCAAAGAAGGAAAGCTGCCCGCGGAGACGGTGCGGGAGGAGTACGAACTCGAGTACGGTACCGACTCGGTGGAGATGCACCGCGATGCCATCCGGCCGGGACAGAA